>JAFMEV010000076.1 GCA_017856545.1 Chitinophagaceae bacterium | reverse complement strand
ATATTAGCCTAAATTTTGTATCTCCTTAGTATTATTTTGCTTGTTGTCTAGTCCAATTATCAGTTCTTCCAATAATGGAAACCCCAATATACCCTCTAACTTCTAGTGTATTGGGGTTTATCATTTTAATAGTACAAGAATAAGTACTGCCATTTTTTGGATCATAAATATTACCATCGTCCCAAAGGTTATTTTCTTTGAAAGAGAATCCCCAGATATTCACCAATCCTAATACTGGTCTTGTTCTATTTGCCTCGTCAGGGTGGTTTTTATCTTGCTTTGGCTTACCAGTTTCTGGATCAACGGGTTCCTTTAACCAAACTACTTTACCTTGATATTTGTCACCGTTTTTATAAATACGAACCATGGCGTTTCCCTCACCTGTTTTCCAAACTCCAACGATAGCATCAGGATTGTCTGCAATGGGAGTAAATGAACTTCCTATTAAAAATAAAAACAGTGCGCTAAATGAGCTTATCAAGAATTTTTTCATACAATTTTTTTAAAAGATAAATGATAAAAAAAAGTAGACAGCTTATTTTGAAATAATCACCTACTTTTTTGGTTAAGTAAATTTAAAATTAACTCGGTAAATATGGTCGTTTTTTTACAATTATTTTTATTCAAAAGAACGGATCCACTTTTCTATAGCCTTTGCTGATTGTTCATAGGTTTCATCTAGCATTAGGTCATGCGACCCCCCTTCTATAATTGAAAGTTGGGCTTTGTAGTAATTTGCGGTGCTTGCAAATTCCCGAACAGTAATAAGTCCATCTTCTGAACCCCCTATGACTAATAGGGGTATCCTTGAAGTATGCAGTATGGGGAATAACAATCCTAGATACGCTCTAAAAGATTCTGCGCACATTCGATGGGCATATTTTGAAGTAACCGAAGCCTTATTGAACATTAAATGAGGATATTTTTTAAAAGCCCCTAACAGATTTCTTCGAATTAAGAAGGGAATCACACCAGGATAACGAAATATGACGCTAAGACTTGCGAACAAGGCACCAGAAGGTGGTACGGATGACATTAAAACCGCCTTTTTACAAGTTCCATTTTGTAGAAAATGTTGAAGAATCATTCCACCCATAGAATGTCCAATAATGATGGGAGCTTCATCTAATTTTTCTATTGCTTTGCTTAGTGCTTGAACATAGTCGCTAAGTGAATAGGAAATATTTCTTGTACTCCCCTCGGTTTCATGTCCTGGAAGATTAAAGCTTATGCAATGATAACCCAGCTTCTCAAAATAAGGGATGAATTGCTCCTCCCAGCACCAGGCGCCGTGACACATACCATGCACAAAGACAATTGTTTCTTTCATTACACGGGTAATTTACTAACATAGTTAGATGGCAGGTGTTGCTTCAATTGCTTTACAAATAAATGGAAGTCTACTGTAATCGTATGACGGGGTGTTTTGATTTGTTGTAAATGAGGATGGGTGACTTCTCTTTGACATAATGCTGCAATATTTTTTGGTCTTTTCCAAAGTCCCTTAATAGCTCTCGCAGCAATTTTACTTTGTAATTCAGCCCCTGGCCAGATACAACCGAGTGGTTGGAACATGCCCACGAAAAAAAGATTTTCATATTTTTCATGCAGCATTTTTAAATAAAGCGGCACGTCTCCTTCGCTATAATTCAAGAAGTCTTTGCGAAAAAAGGGATGTTCTAAAACATAACCAGTGCAAGCAATGATGGTATCAAATTCTTCCACAGAACCATCTTTAAAATGAACATGCTTTCCATCAAAATGATCAATGTCCACTTTCGGAAAAACTTTACCGTGTCTTACTTTGTACAAAAGTTCCTCGTTAATAGTGGGATGTGTTCCCGTGATGGCATGTTCTGGTTCTTGAAGTCCATATTGTTTATTCGACCCTGAAAAAATTTTGACAGATAATTCTGATAGAAAAAATTTCAACTTAGTTGGTAGAAAGGCTAATCTAGATGCCACTACATCACTCGGTTTGCCGAATAAAAATTTTGGTACAATTCTATATCCCCTTCTCCAGCTAATACTTGTCTTCTTACTCACACGACTTGTTTCCACCGCTACATCACAAGCTGAGTTTCCACCACCAATAACAAGGATACGTTGATCTTTGAATGGTGCTGCTTTTTTAAATTCATGTGAATGCATCAATTTACCTGTGAACTCGCCTGGGTAATGAGGCATTCTAGGTAACCAATGATGGCCATTGCAAACCACTAAATGTGTAAAGTATTCTGTTTTTTCTATCCCGTTCTTTTCTGTTTTTACTACCCAGTTTTTTGCCTCGTCTAATTCACAAGATTTGACCAAGGTTTGGAATTGGATATGAGGATACAAATTAAAATGAGCAGCATATGCCTGAAAATATCTTCTTAATTGATCATGTGATGGATAATCAGGCATTCCTTTTTCAAAATCGTCGAAAGTAAAGTCTTCATATTGAGAAAGGGTTTTGGAACTAATTATATGAGTTGTCTCAAATACACTGGAGTGCCCCAATTGCTCATTATACACCCAGTTTCCTCCAACTTGTGTATTCAATTCGTAACATACAGAATCTAAACCTTGATCTATCAAGTTTTTCAATGCTGTTATGCCTGAGGGACCTGCACCAATAACGCACACTTTAGTCATATCAATTCCTTTTAATCAAATATAAAAAAACTAAATAAGCTTTCTTTTAAATTCTATAAATAAAAAGGCCCGGAATAAATCCGGGCCTTTGTGGAGTCGAGGGGAGTCGAACCCCTGTCCAAACAAAGCTACCATTGGTCTTCTACATGCTTATTGTTTTATTATTTGTCGGCAGTTTTCAGGAAAAACACAAACCAAAAAACCACTTAGCTGAATAGTACTTAAATAAGTGGCACAGCCTACACTTATCGCATCCCGTTTTGTTTTGATTGGGCGGAGGAACTGGTAACGGGCCTACCAATTCGCTCGGCCATAATGGAAGTTAATTCACTGAATTAAGCAGCCATGGCGTAATTTGCTTCGCCGTTTGATTGTTTGATATTCAGATTAAAGTGCTAATTATCCAACGCACTGCATGCTTACCCCAACCGCTACTATTGCTGTCAAAACCATACGACCCCAATAATACCCTAAGGATAAAGAACCTACAAAATTACAACTATTTCTTGGATTACTTAAACAATCTCCAAAAGTCCAAGCCCAATGCATAAAACATTAAACCGAACATGATGATCATTCCTGTAATTTGAGCATACTCCATGAATTTATCACTTGGTTTGCGACCAGTGATCATTTCAAATAAAATGAATAAAGCATGTCCTCCGTCTAATGCAGGAATAGGCAATACATTCATAAAGGCTAATATGATAGAGAATACCCCGGTTAAAGTCCAGAATCTTTCCCAATCCCAGAATGAAGGAAAAGTATTTCCAATACTAATAAGACTACCTAAAGAATCGTTTGGATTAACCTTGCCTGTAAAAATTTGCTTGATCCCTTGAATATAATTATCCAAAGTGGTGTAAGTTTTTTTGATGCCAAAAGGAATGGCTTGAAAAAAATTAAACTCTTTATGCACAGTAGCAAACAAATTAGTAGGCACTCTTAAGAACACTCCTAATTGACCAGAACCATTGATGAATGCTTTTACATTTATAGTATCTGCACCTCTCAATAAAGTTACCGTAACAATAGAGTCGGCGTATTTCTTTTTAATGTTTTCAAAATCTAAACGATATTTTACTTCTTTTTGATTGATCGCAATTAAAGTATCCCCTTTTAAAAATAATCCACCATCCATAGTGACTGCAGACTTCCCAACAGAATCAATAATAATTGGAATTCGAGGAACTATAAAAGGATTGGTCGCCGCTTTTTTATTGGCAGCCAAAGTGGTACTTAAATTGGATGGTATAGTAAGATCAAATAAAGAGTCTCCTCTTTGAACCTGAATGGTTTTAGGATTACTTAAAACAAGTGTAGCTTCAATTGTACCAATATCTTCAATTTCTTTTTGGTCAATAGTCAAAATTTTATCCCCTTCTTTTAATCCAATACTTTTTGCAATATCATTTACATGAAATCCGTAGGTTACATTTTTTGCAGGTAGATTATCATCTCCATATACCCAACTCAATCCGATAAAAATGACAATGGCTAATAAAATATTTACGATTACCCCACCCAGCATTACAATCAATCTTTGGTATGCTGGCTTTGATCTTAATTCCCAATCTTCAGGTGCCGTTTTTAATTGATCCTTATCCATACTCTCGTCAATCATACCGCTAATTTTAACATAGCCACCAAAAGGAATCCAACCAATACCATATTCTGTCTCACCGATTTTCTTTTTCCAAAGACTAAAACCAGGATTAAAGAATAAATAAAATTTCTCTACTCTTGTTTTAAACAATCTAGCTGGAATAAAATGTCCCAATTCGTGTAAAACGACTAATATAGAAAAAGACAAAATAAATTGTGCTGTCTTCATTCCTACTGCTACTAAATCAATTGCGTTTATGTACATAATTATAAGTGTATTAAAGAAGCTGCAAAACTGCGCGCTTCACCATCTGATTCAAAATAATCATCCAAACTAGGTTGAGCAATAAATGGAATTTTTTCCATTGTTCTTTCAATCAACTCAGTCATATCTAAAAAGCCAATCCTGTTTTTTAAAAATGCATATACCGCAATTTCATTGGCTGCATTCATTACACAGGGAACATTACCGCCCTGTCTCATGGCTTCTATTGCTAAATACAAATTTCTAAAAGTTTTGGTATCAGGCTCATCAAAAGTCAAGGTGTTGGGTTTATCAAAATGATATCTAGGAAAATCATTTTTTAAACGCTGAGGAAAAGCCATGGCGTATTGTATAGGCAATTTCATATCAGGCAATCCCATTTGTGCTTTGATACTGCCATCTTCAAACTGCACCATACTATGAATAATACTTTGTGCATGAACAACCACTTTAATTTGATCAGGCGCTAATCCAAAAAGCCATTTAGCTTCAATCATCTCTAAGCCTTTATTCATCAATGTTGCAGAGTCGATAGAAATTTTTGCACCCATACTCCAATTAGGATGTTGTAATGCATGATCTCTTTTTACATTCACCAAAAAATTTGGTTTCTTTCCTAAGAACGGACCACCACTTGCCGTTAAAATAATTTTTTCTATTGGATTGAGATGCTCTCCTACCAAGCATTGAAAAATAGCGGAGTGTTCACTATCCACAGGAATAATATCTACTCCTTTTTCTTTAGCGGTGCGCATAACAATATCTCCAGCAACCACTAAGGTTTCTTTATTGGCTAATCCAATCGTTTTTCCGTTTTCTACTGCGGTTAATGTTGGTCTCAAACCAGCAAACCCAACAATACCAGCCATCATAAAATCATAACAATCCATCGCAGCCACCTGCTCTAAGGCTTCCTCTCCAGCAAATACTTTGATGGGTTTTCCTTCCAATGCTTTTTTAACAATTGCATATTTAGCAATTTCACCAATCACAACAATATTGGGAACAAACAATAATGCTTGTTCAATTAGTAATGATTCATTTGAGTGAGCGGTTAAAATTTCTGCAACAAATAATTCAGGATGTGCGGCAATCACTTCCAAGGTTTGTTTTCCTATAGAACCTGTAGATCCAAATATGGCAATTCTTTTTTGACTCATCCCTTATTTTGCTTGGGCTTAAAAATACACTATAAATAAATTAATGCGAAATATATTGCAATAAACCCTCTGCTAATTTTCTATCGTTACTTAATCTTGGTACTTTATTTTGCCCCCCTAATTTACCCTCGGCTCTCATGTAATCAATAAAAGCATTTTTATCTAATAAAGTAATACGAAGGGGCTCTAAAATATTACCTGTAATTAAATCATTGTAATACACATTTTTTTCGCACATGTATTGATTCAATAATGTAGCAAAAGCTTGAATATCCTTAGGTTGTTTTTCAAAAGCAATTAACCATTCATGATAGCTTTTTCCAGCAGCTTGTTGAATAAAGGGGGCCACTGTAAATTCAATGACTTGGGCATCCATTGCTTGGGTAGCTTTTAACATGGCTTGTTCTACTTCTTCTCCAATAACATGTTCACCAAATGCAGAAATAAAATGTTTCACTCGTCCTGTAACTACGACTCTGTATGGATTTAAGCTCACAAATTTTACCGTATCGCCAATATTATAACCCCATAATCCAGCATTGTTATTAATAATAAGTGCATACTGCTCATCTAATTTTACTTCTGCCAAACTATATCTAGTGGGTTGCTCTTTATGAATCTCTGCCAATGGAATAAACTCAAAAAAGATGCCGCTATTGGTATTCAATAATAAGCCAGACTGATCTCTTTGATCTTGAAAAGCAAAGAACCCTTCACTTGCAGGGAATAATTCAATGGTATCTACCGGCTTGCCAATGGTTTCAAACAATTTGGCTTTATAGGGTTCAAAGTTCACGCCACCCTGAACCAATACTTGCAAATTGGGGAAGACTTCTTTGACTGGTTGACCAGTGACTTGCACAATTCTATCAAAATACATTTGCATCCATGGTGGTATGCCTCCAATTAATGTAAGGTTTTGACCCAGGGTCTCTTCCACTATCTTATCCAATTTTTCTTCCCATTCCTCGATACAATTAGTGGTATAGGTAGGTAATTGATTGCCTCTTAAATATGCTGGCACATGATGATTTACTATGCCACTTAACCTTCCTGTTGGAATACCTCCCACTCTTTCCAAAACAGGGGATCCGCTCAAAAAAATCATCTTACCCCCTGCAAATTCATTTTTACCCGTGGTAGCCATATAAGTTAAGATGGCATCCCTTGCACCATTGATATGGTTGGAAATAGAATCTTTACTAATTGGTATGTATTTTACCCCACTGGTAGTGCCACTGGTCTTTGCTAAATAGATAGGTTTACCCTTCCAAAGTACGTTCGCCTCCCCTGCTTTGATCTTTTCTATATAGGATTTTAGTCCCTCATAGTCCCTAATGGGCACTCTTTTTTTGAAACTTTCATAGTCCGTAACCTCTTTGAACTGGTGCTCTTTGCCAAATAAAGTATTCGAAGCAGACTTAACTAATTGATTTAGAATAAGTTGTTGATTTTTTAGGGCATTGGCCTGCTCTTTTAATTGCTTGTTATATATGTATTGGGCAAAAGGCTTAGCAAAAAAAGATTTGATATTCATAGGGTAAATACCCACTTGGGCAGCACAAAATTAGGTACAAGAGGGCTTTTATAGCATGTTTTTTTATTTTTTAATATTTGCTTGTAAATTGACAGATAATTAGTTACCTTTGCCGTCCTAATTTTGGACATTATGTTAGCAGTAGTAAAAATCGCAGGACAACAATTTAAAGTACAAGCAGGAGATAGCTTGTATGTACCTCACCTGCAAGGTAAAACTGGAGACAAAGTTGAATTCAACGATGTATTATTCGTTGATAATAATGGAAGCATTTCATTCGCTACTAAGGCGGTTGTGAAGGCTGAAATTACTAATGACTTAGTTCAAGGTGACAAAGTGATCGCTTTTAAAATGAAGAGAAGAAAGG
>JAFMEV010000075.1 GCA_017856545.1 Chitinophagaceae bacterium | reverse complement strand
AAATATTCCGAAAAATTTACTTTCACAGAAGGTTTATTAAATGCCTACAAGGTGTTGTACCAAATGTATAAGAAACAGAATAGATTAGATAGTTCATTTAAATACTTGGAAAAATCACAACAACTTAGTGAACAATTATATAACTCTTCAAAAATTAACGAAGCCCAAAATATTGCATTAGGCGAAGAAACAAAGGCTAAAGAATTAGCAGAACAAGAAGTAATTCAAAGAAGAAAATTAATTATTACATCAATTTGTTTGTTACTTTTTGCAATAGGAATTTATTTAAATGGTAAAAGGAAGCAAAAAGAAAGATTAAGAAAGATTGAAGAAGATAGAAAGAATAATGAATTAAAAGCAGCTCGTGATTTACAACAAAGCATGCTTCCTAAGGAAAATCCAAAACGAGCAGATTTAGATATAGCTACATTTATAAGATCCTCTACAGAAGTAGGTGGAGACTATTATGACTTCTTCCCACAAGCGGATGGCTCATTATTTAGTGTTTGTGGAGATGCAACAGGTCATGGAGTTACTTCAGGTATGATGGTATCGGTTACTAAAGCCGGTTTAAATGGTATCAGTCCTGTGAAGCCAAATAAGATATTACAAAGATTAAATGGTGTTGTTAAGCGAATTGACCTGGGTACATTAAGAATGAGTTTAAATATTGCTGAAATTACTCAAGATGAAATTTATTTAAGCTCTGCTGCAATGCCTCCAATGTATTTATACAAAGCGGCAACCAATACAATTGAGGAGTTTATGAATAATGGACTGCCTTTGGGTGGTTTAAGAGACGAAGAGTTTGCTTTAGAAGCAAGAAACTTTGAATCAGGAGATGTTTTAATTCAATTATCAGATGGCTTGCCTGAAGCACCCAATTCAAAGGGTGAAATGTATGATTACGATAAATTAAAAGCACTTATCCAAACATCTTGTCATTTAACTTCAAAGGAAATTGTGAATACTCTTATTCAATCTGTAGATCAATGGTTAGAAGGAAAGCGTAATCCAGATGATATTACATTGGTTGTCACTAAGAAAAAATAATACGAAAAAGCAAATCATGAAAAAATACTTACTTGGTTTTTCTTTATTAATTTCTATAATCGGGTATTCACAAGAGAAGAAATATGACTTTGATTTAGATCCTGCCTTAGGATTATTAATTAAAGATAGTATTGAAATAATCAATCAGTTGCCTGAATCTAACGATAAAGCTTTTTTACAATATAAACTTGGAGGGTATTATTTTTTTAGAAATGCAGACAGTACTATATATTATTCAAAATTAGTTCAAAATTATACAGATAAAAACAGTTTCAAAGAGTTACAATACTACAATCATTTTAAATTAGGGCAAGTATATATGATGATGAAAAGCAACTATTCGCTTGCATTGTATTATTTAAATCTTGCAAAAAAAGAAGCCGAAGAATTAAATTCTTATACGGGAAGTTTTAAAGAAATTGTAGAAGGCATCATCATTCAATGTTATTCGGGGCTAGGGAGTTATTCTAAGGTAAAAGTAAAACTAGTAGAGATGAGTAAAAATGCTTTGGCAAATTCTTATGATTATAAGTATTTGTATACACCAGTAGGAATGCTTGGACAAATGTATGCTCAAATTAAAGAGTATGATTCATCTATTAAGTATTCAAAGCAAGCCATTGAACTTAATAGAACCTTTCCAAAAGAAAAAAAATGGGGATTTCCTTATCTTGTTATTGCTGATGCATATGTAAATAAAAAGGAACACCAAAAGGCTTTAGATTATCTATACGAAGGGTTTGTTGAAATTAAGAACAATAATTTTGATAAAGATATTGCACAAACTTATAATATTTTCGCTCAGGCCCATCTTGGATTAAATCATTTAGATAGTGCTATATATTATGCAAATCAAAATTATGCATTAAGTAATAAAATTGCATTTATTGAAGGCGTTTTAACATCAAGTGAATTATTGGCAAAAATCTATGACCAAAAAAATCAGCTTGATAGTGCATATAAATACTTGAAATTGAGTAATGGTATTAAAGATGAATTATCTGACAAATCAAAAGTAAATGAGGCAGAAAATATTACTTTAAATGAAGAACTGAGACAGAAACAAATACAAGAAGATGAAGCCAATAGAAAAAAATTAATTATTGGATTCAGTTTATTCTTTGTCATTGGTTTTACTGGATTGATAATTTATAATAGGATAAAACAAAAAGCTCGATTAAGACAATTAGAGGAAGATAGAAAAAATAAAGAATTACAAGCTGCAAGAGATTTACAAATAAGTTTACTTCCTAAATCAACTCCTAAAAGAAATGATTTAGATATAGCCACTTTTATAAGATCTTCTACAGAAGTGGGCGGTGATTATTATGATTTTATGTCTCAAGAAAATGGGAATATTTACTCGATTTGTGGAGATGCCACTGGACATGGGGTAACATCTGGAATGATGGTTTCTATTACAAAGGCTGGATTAAATGGAATTGAGGCAATAGCCCCTAATGTTATTTTACAAAAATTAAATAAGGTTGTTAAAAAGGTTGATCTCGGTACCTTAAGAATGAGCTTGAATATTGTAGAAATTTCCCAAAATGAATTGATTATGAGTTCCGCTGCGATGCCTCCGATTTATCTATATAAGTCAGGTGCTAATACTGTAGAGGAGTTAATGCAAAGTGGATTACCGCTTGGGGGATTAAAAAATGAATCTTTTGAACAAATAAAAAGAAACTTTGAATCTGGTGATGTGTTAATTCAATTATCAGATGGCTTGCCAGAGGCACCCAATTCAAAAGGAGAAATGTACGATTACGAAAGATTAAAGGCACTCATTCAAACATCTTGTCATTTAACAGCTAAAGAAATAATTAATGTTTTAATGCAATCTGTAGATCAATGGTTAGAGGGCAAGCACAATCCAGATGATATTACATTAATAGTTACAAAAAAGAAATAATTATGGAAGTACATCACTCACACCATCACGCGGGTCACGCAAAGAAAAAATTTCAAGAATACATCACTGAATTTTTGATGCTTTTTGCAGCAGTAACATTGGGCTTCTTTGCAGAAAACAAAAGAGAGCATTACGTTGAAAGAGAAAGAGAGCATCATTATATGCAAAGCTTCTACGAAGATTTAAAAAG
Organism: Chitinophagaceae bacterium; assembly: GCA_017856545.1. Classification (GTDB taxonomy): domain Bacteria; phylum Bacteroidota; class Bacteroidia; order Chitinophagales; family Chitinophagaceae; genus Sediminibacterium. The sequence goes on along the minus strand of JAFMEV010000075.1, from coordinate 4,475 downwards.
AGATACTACTGAAATGGCTTCAGTAAGAAGACATTATATTAATCAAATTGCAAAATTAGATACAACTACTCAAGTTATTTTTGCAGGTAGAGTAGACCAAAAATCTGTAGAAAATATATATGATTTAAATTTAGGAACCTTAGGAAACAGAGGGGTTAAATTAATTGAAAGAACATCTGCACAGTTAAAAAACGCTGGAGGTTTAAGATTGGTGGAAGATCAAAAAATTAGCGACCAAATTGCAGTTTATTGGTATTGGGCTTCCTATATGCAGGCGTATGGTGAATCTACAGAAGAGTTAAAAATTAGAGCAAGAGAAATGTCTTATGAAATTTTTAATAGTGCGTATTATCAAAATATGGAAAGAGGAAATAATAGCAGTAAAGTTAAATCTGGAGCAATACTTATGACTAATGATAATACTAAACTAATTGAATATGCCAACAGATTAACACATATTAAGAACTCATTAAAAAATGTTGCAATTCCAATTATTGATACATCAACAAAAATTGCAGTTGGATTAATGAAAGAGCTTGAGTTAAAATATCATTTAAAGGATTAATTATGGAAGTACATCATCATTCACACCATCCAAAGAAATGGAAAGAATATGTAACTGAATTTATAATGCTTTTTGCCGCAGTTACATTAGGTTTTATGGCAGAGAATGTTAGAGAACATCAAATTGAAAAGCAAAGAGAGATTGCTTATTTAAAAAATGTACATGAAGATTTACAATTGGATCTAAAACGTATAGACACAGTTTTGAATCAAAATAATTCAAGATTAGAACTTTTAGATACATTTTATACAGCAATACAAAATAAGACTTCCACAAATGAAGATGCATACTACTTCATACGTAATTTGGTTTTAAGAGCAACGTTTGAAAGTTCGCATGTTGGCTTGGATCAAATTAAATCTGCGGGTGGATTAAGAATGGTTAAAAATAAAGAGATTATAATTGGTATACAAGAATATGAAAGAATGTTGGATGCGACATTAAAGATGGAAGTTGTACGAGAAGGAATGCTAGAACAAGCAAGATTTAAGATGGCGACAGTATTTGATCCAATTATACAATATGAAATGATGAAAGGACAACGATATCAAGGAAATACTTGGACTAGATTTAAAAGACCAAAAAAGGCAGATGCAATGATCGAAAATAATCCTGTTGGTTTTAAGGAGTTATTGAATTTAGTACTTCAAGGTTCAAATACTAATAATTATTTAAATATTAGATTAAATAATCTAAAAAAGATAGGACAAAATTTGGACAACGCAATTATTAAAGAATACGGAGAAAAGTTTGATTAATCTCTGTTCTTGCCTCTATTCTGTCTTCTCCACATAATTATGATGATTGCGAAAATGCCGAATAGTATTGGAAAAGTCATAAGCTTATTTTGTAGTATAAATTTACTCTTTATTAAACCATTGGCCAAGGGAAAACACTTCTTAATGGAACTTTAATTCCTTCTTTAGATGACTTTCTTGCTGCTTCGATAATTTCAAGAACATGAAGCGAGTGAAGTACATGAATCTTGGGTTCAATATTGGTAGAAAGTGATGTGGCAATTTTTGTTGCACCTTCCTGCCACTGATACCCTTGATCATCAGTTACATGAGTTTCAGGTGGATTGGTCCATGAAGTATCCAGTACTACACTCTTAGGTTCCCAATCATAGCCTATTAAACGCATATTACCCTTATCTCCAAAAATTTGGATGCTGTGTAATGTTTGATTTTTTGCTTCATGTCCAAATGGATCGAAGTAATTAAATCCACACATGATATGACTGATAATGCCGTTTTCATGTTCTAATAAAATATGCGCATTATCCTCTTCTTTGACTTCGACAATGCCTTTATTGTCAATCTCTCTATTTTTATTTACAATGCTAGTCATTGCCATCACTGATTTAGCTGGACCTAATAAACCCGTTAAGGTTGCCATATTATAAACTCCTAAGTCTGGCATACTTCCACCAAGTGGTTCATAAAAGAAAGAAGACCAAGTAGGTCCTGTATGTCCATATTGTCCATGAGCACTTGCTAGTTTTCCTAATTTACCAGACTGTATAGTTTTACTCATGAACTCAAACTGTGGACTAGTCACTACTGCAGGTGCACCCCAAATACGAATATTTTTTGCTTTTGCTAAATCAACTAATTGTTTTCCTTCTTCATAGGTATTTGCTAAAGGCTTTTCACTCCAAACATTTTTACCAGCCATTAATGCTTTACGATTTAATGCACCATGCATTTGCATATCCGTGAGTGTTAACATTAAATCAAAATCCACTCCTTTTAATAAATCTTCGATTGAAGAAAATGTAAGTGCACCAACATTGTATTGTTTGTTTTGGCCAAGGGCTCTTTCATGTATGATATCACAAAGACCTACAATTTTTACTAAGGAAGAAGTCTGCAAATGTGGAATATATCTATTACTCACACTACCACATCCAATGATGGCAACTTTGATTATTTTGCTATGCTCTTTTGCAAAACTTTCTAATGAACTTAACAAAACTGCAGCTCCAGCAAGTGCAGTGTTTTGTAAAAATGTAGCTCTATTCATACCTATTGGTTTTATATGATTCTTCTTGAACTAGTACTTTCTATTATTTTATTTTCTTTGGATAAACCTTCTATTAATACTATTCCAGGTTTCTTTCCTTTTTCAAAACTACCTAAACCCTTATCCATCTGTAAAGCCTTGGCACCATTGATAGTAGCCCATCCCAACAACTCTTCTAAAGGAATTTGTGGAAGATGATTTTGTATGGTTCTTATTTCGTCTAACATATTCAAGCTCCAATTGCTCGCATAGCTATCTGTTCCCATCACAATATTTACTTTTTGAGAACGAAGTAATTCAATAGGTGGCATCGTTTGCTCAATGTATTGATTCGCATTCGCACAAATACACCAAAAACTATTGGGCATTTCTTTTTGTACTGCTTGAATATCTTCCACACTAGTAAAACTATTATGTACTAAAATACTTCTATGAGCATTTTTAAAATAAGGTAATACAGATCGCACACTAGATAAACCAGTTGCTTCAAAAAAATCTAAAGAGACTTTGGTTCTTTCATACATACCCAAAAAACTTCCTGTCTTGGTTTGAAAGAAATCATTTTCATCTTTTGTTTCTTGATTGTGCATAGTAATTGTATGCGACTCAAAATGCTCGGTTAATAATTTCCATAAATTATAACTTACACTATAGGGAGCATGCGGAACTAATGAAGCACGAATACAGTTTTCTTGAAATGTATTTTGAATTGCTAAACCTGCAATTATTTTATCGTGCGCTCTTGTTGGATCTAAATCATATAACTCCACAAAACTATAATAAGCAATTCTGTGTTTTATTTTTTGATCTAAGGTATCCAGCGTATTACAAATATCTCCTACTGCAACAATGCCATTTTGAAACATTTCATCCTCTGCTTTTTCAATAGCATCTGCAATAACATGTTCATCTACCTTTCTTAATGCTACAATTTGTTTTACAAATTCTTGTAAACCTGTATGGGCAGGAATCACATTTTTTAAGTGTGATAATTCTAAATGACAATGTGCATTTACAAAACCTGGACTCAATAATCCTTCATATTCCTGAATATCAGCACCAGCTTCTTTCAAATCAACACATTCAATAAAAGTATCATTTTCATTAAAAATCAATACTTTATCCTCTGAATCTTGTATTTGATTTCCGAGAAAATATTGTGTTGCTTTTAGCTTTTTATACATATTAATTAAATATAATCAAGAAAATTAATTGTTTGGTTAAACTTTTAAATAAATTTAGAGTCTGATTAATAAAACTTATTTATGAAAAAATATATCACTTTACTTTCATTTATTACTATAGCATTTGCATGTAATAAATCTGAAGAGCTTGCTATTAATGAAATTGCTTTTGAAGATGCAATTGAATTAACAGAATTAACAACGTCTCTTTCAGAGCCTATATTGACTCAAACGGCTACAGAATTTCAATCCATGGAGTCCGATGGCGCTAAATGGACAAAAGAAGAAATAAGGACTTTTACAAAGAATTGGATGGCTTTATCAAGAGAAGAGAAAAAAGAAAAATTTCCAACTTTGACAAAAAGGGAGAAAAGAATTTTATTCGTTTTCATGTCGATCAACAAGAAAAAAAGGAAAGGGTAGTTCATAAAACCTGATTTTATTAAAAAAGCTTCTATCATGTAGAAGCTTTTTTATTTTCTAACACATTGATTATCAGTATCTATTTGATATCATGAAAATAATGAAACAAAAATATTATTGAAAATCAATGAGTTGCAAAGTTGTCATTAAAAATACATTCAAAAAAAGGCAAAAAAGCCCCTATCCAGTCGTAACTTTGCCCTCCCTTATCAAAGGGGATTATTTTATGGCTAGCGGGATAGCGCAGCCTCATTAAAACAAAAGATTATGAGTAAACT
>JAFMEV010000074.1 GCA_017856545.1 Chitinophagaceae bacterium | reverse complement strand
TTTTTTGCACAATGACACCTGTGCGCCTTACCATTTCTGGTAAGCGAGGAGAAGCTATGTTGACACGATTACTTACATTGAAAGTAGCTTGATCAATGTCGGTACCAATTTCAAAAGTTGCAGTTATATTAAGGGTGCCGCTAGAGTCTGTACTTGAATTAAAATAAAGAAGACCTTCAACGCCACTTAATTGCTCTTCAATAGGCCCTGCTACTGTTTTAGACAGTGTTTCTGCGCTCGCACCTGGATAGTTTGCAGTAATGACGACTGTAGGAGGAGCAATTTGTGGGTATTGAGCAATCGATAATTTCAAGGCAGCCGCAATACCAGCTAGAACAATAATAATTGAGATAACCGCAGCAAAAATAGGCCGCGTAATAAAAAATTTACTCATTATTTTTTGAAGCTAGGCATGTTAGTGACAGGCATGCCAGGGCGCACTTTAATAAGATTGTCGATAATCACTTTATCGCCAGCTTGAAGCCCCCCTAAAATAACCCAATCTTTTCCTTTCCATTCACCCGTGATCACAGGGCGAGGTGTAGCTTGATTTTTTTCATTGACGACAAATACAAACTTACCTTGATCAGAATTAAGCACAGCCAATTGAGGCAATAGAAATACACCATCTTTTTTACCCGAAGTCACACGTACACGAACGAATTGTCCTGGCAAAATTTGATGTTCATTATTTTCAAATGTTGCTCTCAACTCTTGGGTGCCAAGTGACGGATTAATTTCACTTGCGGCAAAGTTTATTTTGCCCTTTTTCGGATATTCATTTCCATCGGGAAGGATGATTGAAACTTCTTGAATATTTTTTTCATTTAATGCACCACCCAATTGTTTAAGTTCATTATCCGAAAAACTAAAACGCACCCAAATTGGATTTACTTGAACTAATGTCGTAAGCAGACTTGTATTCGCAGAAATGAGGGCGCCTTCAGAAAATTGAAAGCGACCTGAAATACCACCGACAGGTGCGGTGACATTAGTATATGAAAGATTGAGTTCCGCTTGCCTTAAATTGGCTTGACTTTGAGCTAGCGCTGCAACACTAATTGATTCGTCTGATATTGCGTTATCAAATTCACGCTGACTAATTGATTGAGACTCGATTAAACTTTCTAAACGTTTTTTTTCACGCTTTGCTTGCTCGACTCGTGCAAGACTCTGATTATATTGAGCACGCGCTTGATTTAAAGCTATTTTGTAGGGTTCGGGATCAATCTCAAATAAGATTTGACCTGCTTTAATCGCAGAGCCTTCATTGTATTTTCGTTTTAATAAAATACCCCCAACACGAGGCCTAATTTCGACTTCTTTAGCGCCTTCTGTTTGGCCTACTGCTTCAGCTGAATTAGGAACACTTAAGGGCGTTGCTTCAACCATGGTTACAGGTAATACAAAATTAGGTGGCATGCCACTTTGCTCAGGGGGCTTCTGGCAGCCAACTAAGATAAGCATGAGAAGAAGGGGAGGTAAAATAGATCTTAATGGCACGAGATGGCTTAACAACTGTAACCCCAACTTTAAAAATATGGATGAAGGAAATGTATCTTAAATCTGCCTATATTTTACTCTGAAACATGGGAACGGGGGATTAAGCCAAAGTTTTATTTAAAGCTTTAAATATTAAATCTAGCTCTTAAATTTTGTAGATAAATAAATGAGGTAAGAGCCAATGATGATATCAAGTAAAATCCATACCATTATTGGAAAGTAAAATGGGATGAAAGGATTGTCTATAATTAAGACGGCAATTAAAAAAGCAATATGAGGTGGACTAAGCTTTACCCATTTGTTAAGCAAAATAAATCCGACACCAATAAAAACAATAACTCTAAAATAATCATAAAAAATTTCAGGCAATGGAAAAGCCGCAATAAAATAGAGTAAGGCAATAGCTCTTTCCATAAATATTATTTTTTTTACATTACTTAACATAATCAATAGCAGCTTCTAATGTATCAAAACTTGGGATAATTTTATCTAATCCAGAAATAGTAATAACCATATTCACATCAGACTGAGTTCCAAATAATGCAAACTTACCTTTGCGGGCGTTAATTGCTTTAACGTTAGATATTAAGAGCCTTATACCGATTGAAGATATATAAGGTACCTTTGACATATCCGCGATAATGGACTTTCTTGGAGATGCTGTCATACCAGAAAATTTCGTTTCTATTTGCCCAACACCTTCAATATCAAGTCGTCCCGATAATATTATTTTTGTAATCGAGCCATTGATTTGTTCTTCACTAATTTCCATATAATCACCTTTTAAGTTGTAAAGTTTTGTTATGTATTAATTTTAAAAGTCATAATTTTCTATGCGTTAAATTAGGCTAATAGCCTAATAAATCAAAGATAGCTTAAACAAGAAAATAACACAATTTATCTGTAAATTCGATGTTATATTTGCATCATTAACTAAAAAATAATAAGAAAAATAAGTTTTATTGTCATAAATTTATAATACTTTCTAAATTAGTATGAGCTTAATATGAAAGCACTAAAGATTAATTTAACTAAGAATATTTCCGACCTCACTATGTTAGTTACTAAGCTCGAGAAATTTTTTGAAGAAAATAATATCTCTAGTATTTCAATACCAATGACTTTAATTTTAGAAGAACTTTATACAAATACTATTACACACGGAGCTTCCGATGGGCGTGATATTTTCATAGAAGTCAATTTAGGTATTGATAAAAATGAATTAGTTATGACTTATAAAGATAATGGAATACCATTTAATGTGCTTGAGCTTCCAGAACCAGATTTGACTGCATCAATAGAAAACAGAGAGGTTGGGGGTCTTGGTGTTTATTATGTAAAAACTCTTACGGATTCTGTTGAATATGAGTACTTAGAAAAGCAAAATGTACTAAAAATGAAGAAAAGATTAAGTAACTAGTCTTGCGGCATGAATTCTTCGAATAAGCCAAATAATTCTCTCAAATATACTCGTAGAAACAAAGAGCATCTGTCTTTCTTCTAAGTTTATTGATTGATCGTTTAGTAAAGAATCTCTAATTTTTTCCATAAGATCACTGCGGTCCGAAGTTAAACTGACTAATAATTCATCATCATGATCCTTCTTAATCAGAGAGTCATTAAGTAAAGTTAAGATGAGATGAAGGCTTTCTACCATTGAGCTCGCAAGCCCTTTATGAAAATTATGAGTAGCCTCAATATTTTGTTCAAAACTATAGAGCCCATTAACAAGAGAAATCATATCCTCGTTTCTACTTTGAATTGAAAATAAGCTCTCAGTATTATTATCATTCTTATTTAAAGAGGTAGTCTCAGAGATAAATAATTTTGTTTTATTTAATAAGTCTAAAGTTAATTCATGCCTTGTATTTAATTTAATAGTAACAACTCTCTCATGCTCAACTCTGACTGGCTCAAGATAATCGACTAGGCTCTCAATAAGTCTATTTTGTTCTTTCGAGACCAATATTAAAGCTGTTTCAGTATTGTCAGAAGATTCAGGATAAATAAAATGTAGCTTAAATAAATTCTCTTCCTCGGATTCGGGGCTAAGGTAATTAAGTAACAAAATAAACTTATTTTGAAATAAAGCTACAACAAGTCCGCCGGATAATTGTAAAGCTAGATAGACGAGGGACAACATGAAAGATGAGTTGATTGTTAAATGGATAGTATTAAAAAATCCAAAGAGATTAGAGGGCTCTAGCCAAGTCAGCGGATATAGGACTAAGCTACCTAAAAGTTTTGAAAGAAAGCAATAAATAGCGATTTGTTTTTTTTTGCCCTCCAGGTGAGAAGCAAAAAATAAGACACTTAACCCAGAACCAATATTAGCGCCGAAAACTAAAATCATAGCTTCATTAAAATGTATGATGCCTGCCATATTTAATGCAACTGCAAGAATGGCAACACTTGAAGATGATTGCACTATCAATGCAGAAAAAATTCCAATCAGTAAACCTATCAAGCTTGACTCTGAGGAAAATATAAAAAACTCTCTGGCCCAAGTCGATGTGTTTAAAACATGTCCTGTTTCTTTAATGAGCCCTAGCCCAAATAAAAGTAAGCCAAACGCAAGAAATACAGCTGCAATTTGTTTAGCTTTAATATCTTTAGTGAGATTAAGTAGATGCATCAATCCAACTATCCCAAGTGAAAAGAAACTAGCAGTTTTTATATCGATAGATACTAAAAAGACTAGCAATGCTGTTCCTGACCCTGACCAGGCAACCATTGCTAAAGCTCGATTGATAGTTAAAGTTCCAGAATTCAAAAGCCCTAAACATAAAAAAGCTGCTGCGCTAGAGCTCTGAGTGATGACACCTAAAAAAGATCCAGTCAAAGCACTTGAGAATGGCCCGCGAGTAAAATTGATTAATATCGAACGCAACTTACCAGAAAAAATAGGTTGCATACTGGCAGAAAGGTAATGTAATCCAGTAAAAAAAAATCCAAGCCCAGCCAAGAATGAAATAATTTGCATCACTCTAAATTCTATTCAGAGGAAACTCTAAGGGCTTTAAATAAGTTGATAAATGCTAAAAATAAAGCAAATAAGATAACTAAGATTAGAAATTGTCTTAATTGATGATAGCGAATTTCGAAATCATTTTTGACTTTTAATTGCAATGCGAAATATGTCTCATTAATTTCCTGATTGATAATAAATAATTTATTTTCAATATTTTTAGTGAGACCCATAGTTTTTTTATCTAATAAAATTCCTTCTGTTAATGAAAGAGAGCTATATTCACTCAAGAGATCTCTATATTGATTGATTATGATTAAGGAGTCTTTTTTTAGATTAGTGAAGTTCTTTAGAGTCAAAATCGCAGTTTTATCGTTTTCTATGTTTTCTAAATTTTCTTGAAATTCTGAAACTTTTTTCTCAAACAAAGCTTTATATTTAATTTTTGTTTCTTTGTCACGGGCACGGGTAATAATATTTTTCCATTCCTGATCTGCAGATTTTAAATTAAGCTGTGCTAGTGATAGTTGCTCAGAAATATTTTTTAGTGCCTCTACTTTTAATAAATTTTGATTGTATTCTCGCTCCATCTTCCATATAGCAAAAAGTGAAGCGATGCCCATCACAGCTATTAAAAATACAATTGTGATGGTAGATGAAATTAGTTTTTGTCGAAATAGTGATTTATTATTTAATTGACCCAATTCAAGCACCTAAATTGTATGTTTAGTTTATCGATTAAAAACCAAGTCCTTAGAGACTTATAGTACTATTAAATTAATGTGACAATATTGATTGTTACATTTATATGACATAAATTCAGAGAAAATTATGGCGAGTATCGAACAAGCACAAAAACTTATCCTAGAGCTTTTAAAGGATTTTGAAGAAGACACATTAGAAATTTTAAGGCATAGCCCCGTCGCTGTCAGGATCATGAGAGTATCTGATCGCCATATCACTTTTGCCAACCCTCGATATATGGAAATGTTTAAAGTTAAAGAAAAGGATCTTCAAACTTTAACACCTTTTCAGGTATATCAACATAAAGATGATTTTGAGGCGCTCAGTATCCGTATAAATGCCCAAGAAAATATTGTAGATGAGGTGTTGGCAATGAAAACCCTGACTGGGGATTTATTGCAAGTTATGGGGTCATTTCATCATATGAAATATCTTGATCAAGAGGTTGTTGTTGCATGGTTTTACGATGTGACAGCGGCCCATCAGGCAAAACAACTTGCCGAAGATGCGGCAAAAATGAAAAGTGAATTTTTAGCCAACATGAGCCATGAAATTAGAACTCCTATGAACGGAATTATAGGAATGGCTCATTTAGCCCTTAAGACAGACTTAAATCCAAGGCAACGAGATTATGTGCTTAAGATTCAGCAGGCAGGCAAACATCTTTTAGGTATTATTAACGATATTTTAGATTTTTCGAAGATTGAAGCAGGCAAGTTAACTATAGAAGAAGTAAGTTTTGATATTGATGAAATGATGTCAAATATATCAAGCATGATTAGCCAAAAATGCTCAGAAAAAAATTTAGAACTTATTTTTAAATTGCCTGGTGATCTTCCTCACAAGCTCATTGGCGACCCTTTAAGGCTCTCCCAAATTCTTATTAACTATGGAAATAATGCAATTAAATTCACAGAAAAAGGTGAAGTAATAATTTCCGCAGACATTCTTGAACAAGATGACGAAACTATTTTTCTAAAATTTAATGTTTCTGATACAGGCATTGGATTAACGCCAGAACAAAAAGGGAAATTATTTCAGTCATTTCAGCAAGCTGATACTTCGACCTCGCGTAAATTTGGCGGCACCGGTTTAGGACTTGCCATATCAAAACAGTTAGCCAATCTGATGGGGGGTGACGTAGGTGTTGATAGTGAATTTGGCAGAGGCAGTACATTTTGGTTTACGGCTAAATTTAAACTCGATAAAACCATAACAAAGAGAGTTTTATTTAAAGAGGATTTAAGTAGTAAATCTGTTTTAGTGATTGACGACAATGAGTCTGCAAGATTAATCATAGAAGATATGTTAATTGCAATGTCACTTAAGGTGGTTGCATCAGAATCAGCAGAAAAAGGCTTGCAAGCAATTATTGATGCGGATAAACAAGGGTCACCTTTTGATATGATTTTTGTTGACTGGCATATGCCAGCAGGAATGAACGGTATCGAATTTGTGAAAGCATTAAAAAAATTGATTATTAGCAAAAAACCACCGTGTGTTCTTGTAACGGGTTATGCAAAAGATGACGTAATAAATGATGCAACAATTGAAGGCATAGAGCATGTGATCGCTAAACCAATTAATGCTTCTTTACTATTTGAAACTATCTTAAGTATTTTCAATTTAGAAGCCCCAGACCATAACGCACAAAAAACTCATAGCAACCATACAAAAATAGATCTCAATAGCCTTAAGGGGGCAAGAATACTCCTTGCAGAAGATAATTTACTCAATCAACAGATTGCAACTGAGATATTAGAAGACGAAGGATTTATTGTAGAAATAGCAAACAATGGGCAAGAGGCTGTCAATATGGCAAATAAATACCAATACGATATTGTGTTAATGGATATGCAAATGCCTATTATGGATGGACTTGAAGCAACGAAAACAATTCGCCAAAAATTTTCTAATAATGATTTACCTATTTTAGCAATGACAGCTAACGCGTCTGATGCGGATAGAGATAAGTGTTTAGAAGCGGGGATGAATGCTCATATTACAAAGCCTATTGATCCAAATTTACTGTTTGCTGGACTAGCCAAATGGATTAAGGGAAAAAATTCAAATCTAATAAATGATGAAAAGACCGTAATCAGCGCAAAAGAAGAAATACAGCTCCCTGAAATTAATGGAGTAGATTCTCGTTTAGGACTTCAGGTTGCGGCAGGGAAAGTTTCTCTCTATATAAAAATGCTAAAAACATTTTCTACTGATCAAATAAATGCAGTGAGTGATATTAAAAGGGCTCTAGATATAAGTGATTATTTAACAGCTCAAAGAGTAGCTCATACTCTCAAAGGAACATGTGGCAGCATAGGCGCAACTGAAATACAAAAAATAGCAGGTGAAGTTGAAGGTCAATGTCTGGACAAAATACCGCTTGAGAAAATTATTAAAAATCTTGACCTAATGCAGCCTCAATTAATAAGCATTATTGATAGCATTAAAAAAACTTTGCCCGAGGATAAAAAATT
>JAFMEV010000011.1 GCA_017856545.1 Chitinophagaceae bacterium | reverse complement strand
TAACAGAAGCCACATTGTATGTCACACTAGAACCCTGTTTAATGTGTGCAGGGGCTTTGTATTGGAACAAAATAGGCCATATAGTATTTGGCGCCACAGACGAAAAAAACAGCTACCGTAGGGTCAGCGAAAAAAATCCCTTCCATCCCTCCACCACCATTACTGGTGGCATACTCGCCGCAGAATGCGCTGCACTCATGACTGATTTTTTTAAAGCAAAGAGGTAATATCTATTTTGGGAAATAATATTTGAAGATGGAGCAAATGCGCGCAAAGGGGTGTAATTTTGACCTTTAGTATTTAAACAATAAAATCAGAAAAATATGTCATTTACTTTACCAGCGTTACCATACGCGCACGAAGCATTAGAACCACATTTTGATACTTTGACTATGCAAATTCATCATGGCAAGCATCATCAAGCATATGTAGACAATTTAAATAAAGCGGTTGCTGGAACACCGAATGAAGGCAAGAGCTTGGAAGAATTAGTGGCAGTAGCAGGTACTATTAGCCCAGCAGTAAGAAATAATGGTGGCGGACATTGGAACCATACTTTCTTCTGGAACAGTTTAGCACCTAATGCAGGTGGCGCACCTACTGGTGCTTTAGCAGATGCAATCAATGCTGCTTTCGGTAGCTTGGATGCATTCAAAGAAAAATTTGCGAATGCTGGTATGACTAGATTCGGATCTGGTTGGGCTTGGTTAATTGTAAAAGACGGTAAATTGGAAGTAAGCTCTACACCCAATCAAGACAATCCATTAATGGATGTTGCAGAAGTAAAAGGAACGCCATTATTAGGAGCAGATGTTTGGGAACATGCTTACTATTTAAAATATCAAAACAGAAGAGCTGATTATTTAGCAGCTTTCTGGAATGTAGTGAATTGGACAGTAGTAGCTGAAAGATTCGCTGCAGCGAAATAAGATTAAGGTACGGGGTCATAACCATGACCTCCACCTGGATGACATCTACTTAAACGTTTGGCCCCTAGAAAGATACCTTTTATGGGGCCATACTTTTTTATAGCATCCATGGTATATTGAGAACAAGAAGGAGTATACCTGCACTTGCTTCCACCTAAATAAGGCGAAAGCACATATTGATAAAATTTAATCAATACTACAAAAGGAAATGCCATTATTTTTTTAAGTAATTCCATTTATGATTGGGGAGTAGAATTTATTTTTTCAGATAACCTTGATAACAATTGTTTAATTTTCTCTTGAATCTCTTTTTGCGAAATCACCGTTGCATCTGTATACAAGAAAAATAAATTAACACGAAGCTTATTTAAAGCATCCACCGAAGAGGCTATAAATTCAGGTCTTTCAAGTCTATACCCTTCTCTCAACAAACGCTTCACTCTATTACGATCCACTGCTTTTCTAAATGTTCTACTAGGTGCCCCTACCCCCGTTTGCACACTACCAGGTTCATTGGACTCAAGCGTATAAATTAATTTTATGGGAAAGGCATTCATAGATTGCCCCTTAGCAAACAAAAACTGTGTTTGCTTTCTACTTTTAAGTTTATCCTTTTTTTGAAAAGTAAATTGAGAAGACAAATTAAAGATTTAAGGGCATTAAAAAAGTCCTCCCGAAATATCGAGAGGACTTTAAAATTATCAATTTTCAGCGTTGAGTTTTAAATTATTTTAAACCTTTCTCGCTTGATACAGTCAATTTCTTACGTCCTTTCTTACGGCGACTAGCTAAAACTTTACGACCATTTGCTGATTCCATACGCTTACGGAAACCATGTACTGATTTACGACGACGTTTATGAGGTTGGAATGTACGTTTCATATTCTACTTTTTTTATCGGGTTATTAGGAATATTCCTATCGCCCTTGATGTTAATACTTTAGTTCTAAATCCGTTTCTAATAGCAGTCACCATACCACTACCCGTGAAAGGACGGCAAAAATAGGGTATTTTTTGAATTTTTAAGCTAAATCTGTATGTTTTGCGGCAATTTTTTGCCCAAAGAACAAACTACCCTGCTGTTCAAATACCTGCTCATTATCGGTGGTAAAAAAGCTAATTTGGCCATTTTTACTGCATTTTTGAGCTATTTCAGGATGATTTTCTAGGTAAAGGGCCAAACTTTGAGCCACAATATCTCCTTGAGAGATAAACTTAACGGTTGGAGGGGCATAGGCTTTAATCTTAGCCTCCAATAAGGGATAATGGGTGCAAGCCAATAATACGGCATCAATTTGTTTAGACTGGCTAAAAAGCTGGTCCAGGTATTTTTTTACAAAGTAATCTGCCCCCTCGGAATCAAATTCTCCGTTTTCAATAATGGGCACCCACATTGGACAGGCTTGTTGGAACACTTTCACCTCTGGAAAAAACTTCGCCATTTCAATAATATAACTTTCACTTTGAACCGTACCAGAAGTTCCCATGATACCCACTTGTTTAGAAACAGAATAATTACCCAATACTTCACTACTGGGTCTGATCACCCCCAAAACTCTTTTATGAGGGGCCAAAGTTGGAAGGTCTAATTGTTGGATATTTCTAAGTGCTTTTGCGGATGCAGTATTACATGCAAGAATGACTAATTCACAACCCTGATCAAAAAACCATTTAACTGCTTCAAGGGTATATTCATATACTGTTTCAAAAGATCTAGTTCCATATGGTGCACGTGCATTATCTCCCAAATAGATATAATCATACTCAGGTAATTGCTTTTGTAAAGCTTTTAAGATGGTTAAACCACCATAACCACTATCAAAAACGCCAATGGGTGCAGCCATAAAATTGTTTCGTTATGTAAAACTAAGAACCTCGTTGCATAACAACGAGGTTCTTACTAAAAATATTGTTATGTTAGAATTAACCTTTCTTAGCAGGAGCTGCTGTTTTAGCAGGAGCGCCGCTAGTAGCTGCTTTGAAAGCATCTTCTACCTCTTTAGGTAAAGCTAATTTCAACTTCATTGCAACACGAATGGTTAAATTATCTGCAATGGAAGGTTGAGCATATGGAGATAAAGATTCTGCTTTTAATACTACAGTATATTTATTTTCCGCAACTACTTCACTTAAAGCAGCAGCAATTCTTTGTCTGTAAGGTAATAACAAAGACTCTTGCTTTTGTTGCATCATCTCTTGTTGATATCTTTCCCAGTTGATCAACTTATATTTTAATTGATTTAACTCATCAGTTGATAATTGTAAAGCTTTTGGTCTTTTAGATAATTCTAAAGAATCTTTTCTGTAGATACTATCCTTCACTTGATAACTTTTTAAAGTGTAGTTATACTCATCTTGTAAAGTATCTTTTGCATAAGATTGCAACACTGTATCTAATTTCTCTTGGATACCAGGAAATAAAGCAATGATGCTTTGGTCATCAAAATAACCAATTTTTACTTGTGCAGAAGCACTGTTAGTGAAACAAGCAGCAACTAAGATGATGGCTGCGATAAAGAAACCTTTTTTCATTTGTCTATTTTTTGTGTTGTGTTATACTTAATTATTGATCCCCAACTCCTTTAAAACGTCGTCGCTTTTATCCAGTTTCGGGTCAGCAAATATAATGGTTATTCCTTCACTTTTATCCAAAATGAAGTCATACGAACGAGCGATAGCCATTTTTTGAACCACATTATATACTTTATCCTGAATGGGTTTTACTAATTTTTGACGCTCTTTGAATAAATCCCCCTCATAACCAAAGCGCTTTTTTTGCAAATCTCTAAGCTCTTTTTCTTTTATAAATAGTTCATCCTCACGCTTTTTCTTCAAATCTTCAGACAACATAAACTGCTCTGCTTCATAGTTTTTGTACATTTTGTCCAAAACCATTTGTTTTTCGTCAATTTCTGATTGCCACTGATCCCCTAATGCTTTTAATTTTTTGTCCGCTTCCTTGTATTCTGGAATTTTGTCTAAAATATACTTGGTATTAATTACCGCATAACGGGTTTGTGCTTGAATACCTAATACAGTACAAAAACTAATCGCTAGTAATAAGTAAAATTTCTTGAATTGCATTTTGATCAATTTTAAAATGAATTATAAATAAATCTATTCTGGTTCAAATCCTAACATGAAGGTAAATCTACCCGCATCTTTCAAAGAGTTGGTTGCATTCAGTCTATCAAGACCTATACCATAATCAAAACCTAATAATCCAAACATAGGTAAGAAGAAACGCATACCCACACCCACAGATCTTCTTAAATTAAATGGATTATAATCTTTCATGCTATACCATCCGTTCGCAGCTTCGAAGAAAGTTAATGCGTAGATAGTACTACTTGCTGCTAAGCTCAAAGGATATCTTAATTCAGCAACATATTTATTAAACATGGTGAATTTCTGTCTAGAAGATTGTTGATCAGGATTAATTTTTGGATTAGAAGATTCATATACAGGATAACCTCTTTGAGCAATGATATCAAATCCTAATAATGCAAACTGATTACTTAATCCGGCATCACCCACTTGGAAACGTTCAAAAGGAGAAATTGCTAAAGACTCATTGTATCTTCCTAAGAAACCAAACTTAGCAGCAAATTTCAACACAAATTGTTTGTTGCGTTCTTCTCCTGCTGGTTTACCTAATGGCACATACCACTCACCATTGAATCTCCACTTATGGTATTCTAATAATTCGTAAGGATTTGCTTTCTTAGCAAAATTTGGATCAAATGCAGAATATGGTGGAGTCAGTTGAGCACTTAATAAAAAGGTAGAACCCGATCTTGGAAACAATGGTTGGTCAATAGATGTTCTTTGTAAGGCTAATCTTATGTTTAAGTTATTTACAAAACCATTATCAAAGTTGGGAAGATTGAAAGGATCAATGGCATAGTTTTTCAACTTATACCTAGTATAGTTTAAACCAGTACTAAAAGAGAAATAGTCATCTGGCCAAGTTAATTGTCTGGCGAAAGATAATGTTGCACCTGTTGTAGAAATATATCTTTGATCAGCTACATTAGGATTGAACATACCAGTTATTGGATCAAAAGATTGACCAAACTTAGTATTGTAAACGCTTAAGGTTAAAGAATTTCTTTTAATACCACCAAACCAAGGTTCTGTGAAAGTAAAATTATAAGATCTAAATGCTTTACCATTACTTTGAATACGCAAACTTAATTTTTGACCATCCCCCATTGGAAGTGGATCCCATGCTTTCTTAGTAAAAAGATTTTTAGAAGAGAAATTATTAAAGGTCACACCCAATGTACCTGTTAAACCAATAAAACCACCCCATCCAGCGCTCAATTCTAATTGATCACTAGATTTTTCTTCAACCCCATAGTTAATATCCACTGTACCATCTTCCGCATTGGGAATAGGTTCCATTTTAATTTTTTCTTGATCAAAATAATTCAACTGTGCAATTTCACGTTGAGAACGAATCAAAAAAGTACGGCTAAATTTATCACCAGGAATGGTTCTAATTTCTCTACGAATTACAAAATCTTTTGTTTTTTCATTACCAGCGATACGAATTGTTTTGATGGTAGCTTGTGGACCTTCCATTACCCTAATTTCAAAATCGATGGTATCATTATATACTGCAGTTTCAATAGGATCTATTCGGAAAAATAAATAACCATCATCTTGATACAAACCACTCACATCTCCACCTTCTGGAGTTGGTGTTTTACCTAACTTATTGAACAAAATTTCTCTGTTGTAAATATCCCCTTTCTTAATGTTCAAAATACTCGTTAAAAGAGAATCTGAATATTTAGTATTACCTCTCCAAGTTAAATTACCAAAATAATACTTCTTACCTTCTTTCATTTGCATGTCAATATTCAAATTGCCAGCAGCGTTATGGTATACAGTATCTTTTTCAATCACCGCATCTCTAAATCCAAGCGCGTTGTAATAATCTAATAAGTTTTCTTTTGCGTCGTCGTATTTCTTTGGATTGAATTTTGAACCTGATAATTTAATACGCAAATAAGGATTCAAAATTTTTCTAGTCTTTGTAAAAGTCAAATACCCTTTTTCTTTAAGGTACTCATCAAAAGTATAAGGATTCGTTTTAACAATAACTGGCTTATCATTGATTGGATACAGCGTCATTCTTGACTTTTCGTGTATCTCTTTTAAACTTTTCTTTAATTTAATTTCTTCAATTTTATTTCCGCCAAAATTAATATTGTTAATACGCACTTTTGGACCACGATCAACCACAAAGTCTAGTATAATATTGTTTTTTCTAGAAGCATCTTTTTGTTCTTTAATCACAACAGATGCATCCTGAAATCCTTTTTCTGCATAAAATTTCTTGATACCTTCAATAGCAGTAATCTTCATATTTTCCGTGATGACTCTATTAGGAGTCAGGCCGGTCTTCCCAGACAATTCATCTCTTTCCGTTTTCTTTACCCCAATTAAATTAAATCTAGATAAACGAGGGCGCTCCACCACATCAATTTCAACATCAATATCCTTGTCTTTTAAATCAGTAATATAGATACTTACATCACTAAAGTAATTCTGGTCCATTAACTTACGAATGGCTTTAGAGAAATTATCTCCTCCAGGAATTTGCACCTCATCTCCCACATTTAGGGTAGATAAAGACAACAATAGACTTTCATCAAAAAATTCGTTTCCTACCACTTTGATAGAGCGAATTTTGTATTTTGATATAATTCTTTGACTAAATAGGTTTTGTAACTTAACATTGATCTGAGAAACCGAGTCTTTAACAGGAACTTCCTGAGCAAAACAAGTTGAAGACAATACAAGTACCGATATACATCCAATAAAAAAACGGGTCAATTTCTGCATCTGCTGGTTGGGCTATAATTTATAATCTTAAAAGAGTCGCAAATTACTTGTAAAAACTCAAAGTCTTTGTTAAAAAGGATAAAATAACATATTAATTATTTTACTCATTTGACTGTATTTGAGCACTTGTTTTACCAAATCTGCGTTCTCTGGATTGGTAATCCATAATGGCTTCCAGAAGGTGCTCTTTTCTAAAATCAGGCCAACGAGTCTCTGTAAAATACAATTCTGCGTATGCCAACTGGTATAATAAGAAATTACTAATACGGTGTTCCCCACTGGTGCGAATCATTAATTCTGGGTCTGGAATTCCTTTGGTAGTAAGGTTTTGCGCAAAAATAGCTTCATCAATTTGAGCAGGATCCAATTGGCCATTTTTAACCTGTTGGGCGATTGTTTGAGCTGCATGCACCAATTCCCATCTACTACTATAACTAAGGGCTATGATCAGTTTTAAGCCGGTGTTGGAGGCAGTATCTGCAGTGGCCTGCTCCAATGCCGCACTTGCATGGGGGGGAAGGGTAGATAAATCCCCAATAAACTGTAATTGGATATTATTTTTATTTAAATCGGGGACTTCTTTGGCAATGGTTTCCACAAAAAGGGTCATCAGACCATTCACTTCCTCGGTGGGTCTATCCCAGTTTTCTGTGCTAAAAGCATACATAGTGAGGTATTTGATCCCAATTTCTGCCGCAGCTTCTACCACTTTTCTAACGCTTATCACCCCATGGTAATGACCATACAAACGGTCCTGCCCCTGTTCCTGAGCCCATCTGCCATTTCCATCCATGATGATAGCAATATGTTGGGGGAGTCGATGTAGATCCAGGTTTTCCATGTTGTAAAAATAAGCAATACGATACTTATTTGCGGTTAAAAGGAAGGAAAAAAAGCAATTTAGATCTCTTTTTAGGGGAATGGTCTTCTATGTCTGATTTTTTCTTTTTGGATGGTTTGAATTTTTCAGGACCATAAATTTTTCTAAAATTATAAGAAAGTCCAATGGAGGCAGACATCAATTCATCTTTGCCAGACTTACTCCCTTGAAAAAGATTTGCAGAACCTGGAATGGATAAAGGTGTATCATCTGGAAAATGATCAACATAATCTGATGTAGTAAATCGATATTTAAATTCACCAAACAAATTAATTTGTTTGTAGACATTCCATTTAAATCCAACATTAATGGGCATGGTGGCAATTCTGTTTTTTGCAGGACTTGCATAACCATTCATATCATCAATATTCCCATTCAATAAATATCCTACACCAAATCCCAAATAAGGTGAAAAGCGAAAATCTTTTCTATCTGTAATAAAACGATTAAAGTATAATTCAGACAATACACTTACTTCATGAAAGTCTCTTTCAAAAATAAATCCACGTGTAAAATCGTATGCATTTTGTGAACTTAGATCACTAGCACCAAGATTTAATTTTTCATAATTTACTCTTAAGCCAATGTACGCATTCAATTGTTTTTTGTAGAATGCTCCGTAATTCATTTTAATGAATTGTACATCAGAGGCAATATCTCCATTATAAGAACCATATCCCATAAAAGCCCCAACTTCACCTTGATCATTGATTAATTGAAGGTGTTGCGCTTTTGAAGAAAAAGAGAAGAAGGAAAAAAATAATACTAAATAAATATAACGCATGCCTTTAATTTCTTTTATCTAAACCCCATGTGAGTTTGGTTCTTAATGTAGTCAAATAGCTATTTTCATTCAATCTTATAAAACTCACTGTAAAAGATTCTTTTTTAACTGCTAACTGAATTTTTTTAGCAACAATTTCTTTTCTCGCATCAAGCGCACAAATAATTTCTTCAGTGCGACCTTCAATTTCAAAAGATATCACCGAAGTATCTGGCACTACAATAGAGCGAACATTTAAATTGTGCGGCGCTACGGGTGTAATAACAAAGCTCGCTGATTCTGGAAATAAAATGGGACCATTACAACTCATATTGTATCCTGTAGAGCCAGTAGGTGTTGCTACAATTAATCCATCTGCCCAATAAGAATTTAAAAACTCACCATTTAAATACGTGTGAATTTTAATCATGGGAGAAGTATCTCTTTTGTGAATGGCAAATTCATTTAATGCAAAAGGAGTTCCACCAAAAATGGGAAAGTCTGCGTCTAAATGAATCAAAGATCTTTTATCAATGACATAAGATCTATTCACCAATGCATCTACCATTAAGCTTAATTCATCTTTAGATATAGATGCTAAAAATCCAAGTCGACCATAGTTCACCCCTAAGATGGGAATATTGGTATCACCTACTAATGTAATGGCATCTAATACGGTACCATCTCCCCCCACACTGATCAAACAATCTACAGCATTATGTAAATCATGTGAATCCTTAAAAGGCATTAAAGCAGGTTTACCCTCAATGGCTTTTAAATCAAATTTTCGAATAAGGTCTTCAAAAACAAAAATGTCCACATCATAACGATATAGCTCCGTCAACAAAGCATTCAATGATTGCTGTTGATCCATATCCACCCCTCTACTGTATATAGCTACTTTCATGATGTAAAATTAAAAATTAATTCCGCCTTGTAAATATAAACCTTTGTCACCAAGCTGATTCACACTGTAATCTACTTTTAAAACAAAATCATAAATACTAATAATATCTACCCCAATTCCAGCTGTTCTAAGCAAGGTATTGGATAATTTATTCGCATTCAAGGGTTTTTCACTATAAACATACCCTAATTGAGTATATATTTTAAGCCAAAAATGGTATTTCACTTCTGGCAAGAATTTTTTAGTAACTGGATTGCGTAAACTAATGCTACCTAATTTATGATGAAAAGCCATCTTTCCAATAGTTGCTGCATTTCCATCCACCACATAAAATTCTAGACCATTCATTTGCAAATTGCCATACCCTAGTAATTTTTGATCCAAGTAATTTTGATTGGCTAAGAATTTAATTTGTGAATTGGATTCAGTGTATAAGAAATTGGTTTTATTAAAAGGATGTACAAATACTTTTCTAAATTGAAAGGAACTCAGCGGCGCATTTTTAGCCAATCTTTGATACCAAATAAAATCAGTACTAGCCCCTTTGGTTGGATAAGCATTGTAATCAAATTTAGTTTTTGAAAATCCAATAGTAAAATCGGCATAGCGCATCATTCTATTTAATGTAGGAAGTAGTTTTGGCGCTTTTGCAAAAGCTTCGTCTGTAATTTGTTCCTGCCCAAAACCTAATTGAAAATTCATTCTTTCAAATAAATTGGGTCTATAAGAAAAATTGGCATTGCCTCTGAAGCCTTCTCTAAGAAAACGATCGGATCTATAAAAAACTTGTTTGTCAGCCAATGTAGCAAAGTTCATTTCCTTTTGGGTATAAAATTGCAAACCCGCACCAACGCCCCATTGTAATTTTTTATCAATAAAAGGAATCTGGTATCTCAAAACAGCTTGCTGCGTGTAACCAGTAATTAAACCAATTACCAATCTATCGTTGTTACCAGAAAAATTACTTTGTCTAAAATTAATTCCATAGTTCACTCTGTCTAAACTTCTATTCTGTTGATTCCACCACTGGCTAAAATTTCTATCCACCCATCTAAAATAAGGTAGTGGAAATAAGTACCACCTTTCTTTAACATGAATCAATATATCAGCTGTAGTACTATCTACCATGATAGATTCCACTTTGGCCTCATTAAACAAACTGGTATTAAAAATTTGATACTGACCTAATGTATTATAAGCATCCAAAGAATCTGACGGTACTATAGAACCTATTCGGTAAGGTAGTTCTCTTTGAATGATATAAGACTTGGTTTTATCATTACCCTTAATGGTAATAGAGCGAATAGTAATTTGTGCTTGAGCAGAAAATGCAAAAGCAATACTCAAAAAGAAAAATAAAACATAGGATTTAAACATCTAAATAGTTCATTAGATGATGGTAGTGATCCTCGATATCATTATTGATAGGAGTGTTACCAAAATAATGGAGTAGTTGATATTCGTAACGCTGAAAAGTAGATACAATTGCTTGTGCTTCTTCTTTATTTATTTTTATAGTGATAATAAAAGCACCAGTAGCTTCATCAAAAATAGAATTCAATTGTACAATTTGTGCATTATTGGTTTCTACTAGTCTACTCATCTCCGCTAAAGAATATTGATAAGGAGATATTGAGAAAACCAAAATTGCACCTGGTTGTGACACACCCAAATACAAGGCCAACATTTCATTTAAATTCTTCTGAGGTACTACTCCCACGCACTCTTGTTGCTCATTGAGCACAGGTAAGATACTTAATTGATGCTTGGCAAAATGATCCAATACGGAAGTAATATGTGCAGTACCCAATACCCCTACTCTTTGAAAAGCATCAGCAATAGATGCAATAGTTTGATCATTGGGAATATCTAATAAATCAACTTTATGGACTAAGCCAATAAAATAATCATCTTTTGTAACCACCAATTCTTGCACATCAAAATCTTCCATGTTTTGTAAAACAAATCCCGCCTTATCTTCTAAGCGCATCATGGGAAAGCTTTGTACAGCAATACTAGAAGCAATCATGCAATTTATTTTGGTAATGATTGAAGAAAAGTAAACAACAAATCATTGAATTCGCCTGGCACTTCCATCATTGGAGCATGACCACATTTATCAATAAAATGAAGTTGACTATTAGGAATTAATTTATGAAATTCTTCCGCTACAAATGGCGGAGTCACTGTATCATTTTTTCCCCAAATCAATAAAGTAGGAATTTGAATTTGATTCAGTTCCTCTCCTAAATTATTTCTAATCGCACTTTTAGCAAGCGCAATAATTTTGATAACCTTCACTCTGTTTTTAGTAATCTCAAAAACCTCATCCACTAATTCTTTAGTCGCCATTGCAGGATCATAAAAAGTAAGGGCTGTTTTATTTTTAATATAATCGTAATCGCCACGTTTTGGATAAGAATCTCCCATGGCGTTTTCAAACAAACCACTACTACCTGTTAAAGTAAGCGACTTGATTTTTTCAGGATGTTTTAATACATGTACCAAAGCCACATGACCTCCTAAAGAATTACCCAATAAATGAATATGATCATATCCTTTGTGTTCAATAAATTGATCCACATGTTTAGCCAATCCAGTAACACTGGTATGTAAAATATCTAAATCAAATAGCGGTAATAAAGGTACTACCACCTTATTTGTTTTTCTGAAACGTTCAATCAGGTCCGAGAAATTACTTAAAGCACCAAAAAGCCCGTGCAAAAGCATCAAAACCTCTCCCTCGCCTACTTCTAAGTAGTCAAATTTGCCCTCTTTTTTGATTTCGTAGTCCATGCTTTAAAGATAATTGATTCAGCTTAAAAAACCTTAAACTAAGCTACTCAAGCTAGATTTAATAGAGGGAATCCATAAACTTAACTTTTTCATAAAATAAGGCCACCAAGATTCTAGATAAGAAAAGCTAAAACTATCCTTAATACTGGCTTTCTCTACCACTCCAAGTAAGATCATAAAATAAAGTACTGCACTTAAGATAGTACCATAAATCAAGGCATACAAAATCATGCCCAATAATTTATTCAACCAACCCAACATTAACCATTCTGCAGATTGTTGTAAAATGCCCGTAATCATTTTTAATAAAATCATTACACCAATCAATACCACCAGAAATGCAATAAAAGGAAGCCACTGAGAGCCAATTTTAGTATGCTCTTTTAACAGATTGGAAATATACCCGGCAAACTGAAATGCAACAACCAATCCAATGAATAAAGAGAAGAAAGATATAATGGCTTTAATCAAACCATGACGATAACCTTGCAAAATAGCAATGATTAAAATAGTGCCGGATAGAATGTCAATCCACATACTAAGCGGTCAATAAATTTTTAGCAACAGCAGAAATTACATTGCCTGCAGCTTTACCCGCTAACTGTTTAGATGCTACACCCATTACTTTTCCAAGGTCTTGAGGACCAGCTGCACCTACTTGTGCAATAATCGCTTTTACTGCAGCAGTCACTTCTTCCTCACTCATTTGAGCAGGTAAGAATTTTTCTATTACAGCAATCTCTTCAATTTCTTTAGCAGCTAAATCTGCTCTATTTTGTTGTTCATAAATCGTCAAAGAATCTTTACGAGACTTTACTAATTTTTGCAACAACTTCATTTCAATATCTTCATTGATTGATCCATTCGCACCAGGATCTGTTTTCGCTTTTATAATTTCAGCCTTGATGGCTCTTAGTCCTCTTAAAGTAGCTTCATCCTTGTTTTTCATAGCGTCTTTCATCAAAGACATTACTTTTTCTTCTAAACTCATATCAATAATTATTTAGTATTATTTTGTTTTAATTGACTCTCTTTAAACTTGGTTAAAAAAGTTTTTGCAAATTTTTTAAACTCATCAGACAATTCCTTGTCTTGCGTTGCACGCATATAGGTATCTCCCATGCCCATGATGTTTTGATAAAAGAAATCTGCCATTTCATCTACCATCATTTCTTTGGTCCATAAATCAATACGTAAAGCAGTTTTATCAGAAGGATCCCAGAAAGTTAACATCATGGCTCTTGCAGCTTGCGCTTCTTCGGCAGAGCTATCAGAAGCAGACCATTCAATTTGTTGAGGAATTTTTTGCTCGTCCAAACTAATTTGAACTTGAATATTTGATTGATGCATAATAAAATTTATTGGGCAAAAATACCATTTTTTATGGTATGCACATCGGACATCATTTGGTTCAACCATGCATGTCCATAGTTAGACCTGGTTTGCTTATATACTTCGTCTTTATAGTATAATTTGAAATGATTGGAGAGCCCCTGTAATTCAGTAAAATCAAAGCATTCCCCAGATTGAGTATACGCAATAGGCCAATTGGTTTGACTATTGAGTAAGATGGGCAAACCCATACCAGCAGCCCATTGAATCATACGAGTATAATAAGGCAGATATACACTCCAAATACTGACATAAGCGGCCGCAAAATCTATTAATTCAAGGCTTTCATAAGTTTTAAAGAACACTGCATTTCTATATTTATATCCTTTAACTAATTCCTCCGCCTTATGCATTTCTTTGGTGTCTTTACAAACAAATAAAATAGCCATACTGGTTTGTTGCCATTTTTTGAAAATAGAAAACTCTTTTAAAATACCCACTATTTCATTGAGTGTTGCGAAAACCATAAAATAGCTGTCCCCATTGGTGTTCCGCGTTTTAGCCAATGCCAATTCTGACCATTCGTATTTTGGCAAATGAGGTTTTGGCAAATCAATATAATTGTAAACAGCACTTGCTTTCTTCACTATTTTTTTATGTTCCATTTGAGCCAAGCTATTGGCAATCCATCCATCTACCAACTGCTTAGGTGCAGCTAAATCAATAAAATATTGGGTAAATGATTCGGATCCTTTTAAAGGAATTCCAAAGTGAACAATAGAAGCATTGGCAGAACTTAACAAAAGGGCTTCTGCTTCTTGCGTGCCCATCAAAGTAGCGCCAGGAGGCAGTGTGGAACGAAATCCGTCTGCAACCACAATTATTTCTGAACTAGTTGAATCATTCACAGAAGCAACCATATCAACAACGGTTTGATCCACCAATAATGCAGGAATATTCCAAGCAGCTTTAGAAACAATAAAAATGCGCATCAGCAAAATTACGCTATACTTAACAATTTATCCACCAATCTCTTAGAGGCTTATCTGTCAAAGAATTGTATAGTAACTTTGAAATATGGCTAAACACTTGCAACAGCTAGATTTATTTGGAAACGATACACCACAGCCGGTGCATATCGCAGCTCCAGCAAGTACCAAAAGTCTCAGAAAATCCAAATCTTCTAATAAAGCAACTACCAGAGAACAGAACACTACAATGGTTGTAGAAGAGCCTCTTCCAACTGTTTCAAGAACCAGCATGCATTATAAAACCAATGCAGGTATTCAAAAAAGAGGTAGAAAATCTTTTGCATCCATGGAAGGTGATATGGAAAAATTACAAGTACCTAGTGCAGAAATTTTAGCAAAAAAATTATACTACCCTATTGGTGAAGTAGCAACTTGGTTTAATGTAAACACTTCATTGATTAGATACTGGGAAAAAGAATTCAAACAATTACAACCTCGTAAAACAAGAAAGGGAGATCGTTTATTTAGATCTCAGGATATTGAATTCTTGAAACAAATTTATTTCTTGTTAAGAGAAAAAAAATATTCTATAGATGGTGCTAAAACTTATTTGAAAAACAATAAGGAAAAAGCAGATAAGGATATGGCTTTATTAAATAGCCTTAAAAATTTGAAGAGCTTTTTAACACATTTGAAAGAAAGCTTGTAATTCATTCAATACTTCCACAAATAAATAAGTAAAATCAATTACAATTCAGCAAATTGAATTTGATGTTGATTAGCGTATTGAATGGCTTCAAGATTAATACGCTCTCTTAGGGTCTGAAAGGCAGTAATATCCAAATGCATACTCACATATACTTCTACATGAATCACATGTGCTTGTTTACCAGCATCCGTTAATACCACCACGGCATTTAATACACCTGCTTGTTGTTTGATAAAATTTCTAAAATGATCCGTGAAAGCGCTTATGACTGATGCAGGCGTATGAACACTTAACTGCATATCCATTTCAAATTTACGCTCCGATCTTAAACTAATATTGTCTACAATATTATCTACCATTTGCTTATTAGGCACAGAGATATAGGTTTTTTCTTGCGTGCGAATTCGCGTACTGCGCAACCCTATTTTTTCAATCGTACCTGTGAAATTATTCACTTTCACCAAATCTCCCACCGAAAAAGGTTTATCAAAAAAGATAATAAAAGAAGCGATAATGTTTTCCAAGCTTTCACGCATAGATAAAGCAATAGCTGCACCCACAATGCTTAAGCTGGTAACAAGGTTGCCAATATTTTCATTGAAAACATAATGCAAGATGAGTAATGCACCAATAATGTATAAGATCACTTTAAAGAAATCTCTAAAGAACAATACCAATTGATCATCACTTTGATCTGTGGTAGATTTTGCTTTCTCTTCTAAAATCTTCGCAATAAATTCTAAGGTTCTCAAACAAACACGAATGAGCAAAATGATAAAAATCAATTTAGTAGAAGACTCGATGACTTGCTGAAAACTTAATTTAAATAAGTGCAGGTTCCATGCTTCAGGAAAATGCAATTCATATAAAGCAATCACTGCCACCAAGAACAATAAGAATTGTTCGATAGGCACAACCAATCTATGTAATTGTGCTTTCTTTAATTCGGCATGATTGTTTTTAACAATCCAAGTGTAAATCAAGCTGGCAAAAAAACGAGAGATGATTCTTTTAAGAATAAATGCCACTACAAAAATAGCTAGTACAATCAAATAGCTTTTAATAGTATTACTTAAGAAAACATCGTTTAGGTTCATGCTTCCCATTTTTTAAGTTGAAGATCATTGCCATCAAAAACCGCATAAGTATTGGATCTAATCCAATCACCTAAATTAATATATCTAGCCTTGTCGGTAATTTTTAAATCCAATGGATAATGACGATGTCCAAAAATAAAATAATTAGCCGCATTGGTTTGAGACAATTCTTTGGTATAGATAATTAACCATTCTTTATCTTCTCCTAAAAATATTTCGTCTGCAGATCCTGTTTTAATTCTACTTTGGCTACTGAAAAAATTAGCTAGTCGAATACCCAAATCTGGATGCAACCATCTAAACAACCACTTACAAATTGGATTGGTAAATATTTTCTTTAAAAACTTATAACCTTCATCTCCAGGACCTAAGCCATCACCATGTGCCACAAAAAACTGTTTGCCCGAGAAAGTAAATTCTTGGGCAGAGAAATACACAGATGCCCCTATTTCTTTGGTTAAGTAATCTTGCATCCATAAATCATGGTTGCCAGTAAAAATATGAATGGGAATACCTGCATCATTTATAGATGCTAAACATCCTAATAAACGGACAAAACCTTTTGGAACTACTTCTTTGTATTCAAACCAAAAATCAAAGATGTCGCCTACAATAAATATCGCAGCAGCATCTTCTTTAGCGGATTGTAAAAAACGAACAATATGCTCTTCACGAACTCGACTGGCTTTTTCATCAGGCGCCCCTAAATGAAAATCTGAAAGAAAATAAACTTTTTTGCCAGCAGCCAATTCCATGCGGTGGATTTAAATAATTTAATCAGTAGCCTTGTCTACCAAGAAGCAATATACTTCTTTTGGGCCATGCACACCTACTACCAATGTTTTTTCAATATCAGCAGTTCTACTTGGACCCGTTGCATAACTAATCATGCTAGGCAGGTGTGCTTCCTCATTTTTGAATAATTGAAGACTATCTGCAATATCAAAAACCAATTGATGCGTATACGCAATACAAATATGAATAGGCGCATACACGCTGGAAGTTCTACCACTTAATTGATTCGTACTTAAAACAATGGTACCTGTTCTTGCTATTAAATGATCGCACAAAGTAATGGCCACATCACAATTTTCTAAATCGTCAGTATTTACTGGATCAAAATTGTATTCTTTCATATCATCCAACCAACCTGCTTCTCTGGAATACACTTTAGTCCAATTTTGAGAATGTATGAGTTTGGTTAACTGATCAACTAATTCAGCTTCATCTGCACAGTACACAAATTTGCCTAATAGCTCAGTGAATTTTTCTGCGAAACCAATGGTCAACTCTTCTTCTGTTGGTAAAAATATGGGAGCATCAGAAACCTGTTCAGGGAAAGGTACTGGTACAGGATCTTTTAAAGCCTGCTTTATCTTGTTTAATATTTTACTTCTTGAACCTTGTGATTCCATTAGAAATATTATTCATTATTACCAGCAGCGTCTGCTGCATCAATAGTTGCATTTGCTGTGTCAATAATATCAGCCGCATTTGCACTATCCACAGTTGTTTCAGTTGGAGCAAAACTTTCTGCTTCAGAAACTTCTAAGGTAGTTTTTTCTTCAAAAGGTCTGTTACCAATTAATTCTTCTACATCTGATTTATGTAACACTTCTCTTGTCAACAATGCTTGTGCTAATTTCTCCACTTCTGCTTTTTTAGATTGCAATAAATCTAATGTTCTATGATAAGCAGCATCAATCATCTTACGCACTTCTTCATCAATAATTTTTCCTGTCTCTTCGCTAAAAGGTTTTTGGAAACTATTTTCTTGAGAAGGATCATAGAAGCTCACATTACCAATCTTATCATTCATACCATAAGTGGTTACCATTGAGTAAGCCATTCTAGTAATTTGTTGTAAATCGTTAGAAGCTCCTGTAGAAATTTTACCAAAGAAAATTTGTTCTGCAGCACGACCACCTAAAGTCATACACATTTGATCTGTCAATTGCTCAATGGTATATAAGTATTGTTCTTTAGGAGTGTATTGCGCATATCCTAATGCTGCTGTACCTCTTGGAACAATAGTTACTTTCAATAAAGGATAAGCGTGTTCTAAGAACCAACCACAAATCGCATGACCTGCTTCGTGGTAAGCAATCACTTCTTTCTCGTCTTTAGAAATAATTTTATTTTTCTTTTCTAATCCTCCAATCACTCTATCAATAGCGTCTTGGAAATCTTTCATCTCTACCCCAGACTTTCCTTTACGTGCAGCAATCAAAGCAGCTTCGTTACAAACATTCGCGATATCCGCACCTGCAAAACCTGGAGTTTGCTCAGCCAACTTATGAATGTCTAAACTTTCAGAAACCTTGATAGGACCTAAATGCACTTTGAAAATTTCTTCTCTACCTTTTACATCCGGACGATCAATAGAAATTTGACGGTCAAATCTTCCTGGTCTTAATAAAGCGCTATCCAATACATCAGGACGATTGGTTGCAGCTAATATAATAATGCCGGTATCACCACCAAATCCATCCATCTCTACGAGTAATTGGTTCAATGTATTCTCACGTTCGTCGTTACTCATCATCGCGTTTTTACCACGAGCACGACCAATCGCATCAATTTCATCAATAAAAATTATACATGGCGCTTTCTCTCTTGCTTGCTTAAATAAATCACGCACACGGCTAGCACCCACACCCACAAACATTTCCACAAAATCAGATCCACTTAAACTAAAGAAAGGAACCTGCGCTTCACCCGCCATAGCTTTCGCTAATAAAGTCTTACCAGTACCTGGAGGGCCAATCAATAAAGCACCTTTAGGAATCTTACCACCTAGTGATGTATATTTTTTTGGATGTTTTAAAAAGTCAACGATCTCCATTACTTCTTCTTTCGCTTCTTCCAATCCTGCAACATCAGAGAAAGTAATATTTACTTTAGTGCCACCTTTTTCAAATAAGGTTGCTTTAGATTTTCCAACATTAAAAATGCCGCCTGGACCACCGCTGCCTCCAGCGCCACCGCCCATCTTGCGCATTACTAAAACCCAAACCACCACAATCAATACTAAAGAGAAAACGGTGTTTGCAATTGGACCAAACCAATCGTTCTCTTCAACCGCAGAACTATCTGGCATATCCACTACTGCATACTTTGTATAAATAGATTCCAATTCTTTATTGAAAGAATCCCAGCTGTCTACTTTGTATTCAAACAAATAATTGCCTTTTACTTTTTCCTTCGCTAATTTTTGTTTGAACTTTTGAACATAAAACGCTTTCTGAACACTATCTGGTTTGATATAAAAACGAACCGTTTTTTTGTTTTCAATTTTAACAAATTTTTCAACATCACCACTCGCCATTAACTTCACAAACTCATTGTGAGAAAGTGTAGCTACGTCTGGCGCAATTTGAAAGAAACGCGCAGACAATAAGGACAAGGCAATTAAGCCATAAATCCAATAAATATTGAATTTGGGTAATTTAGGGCCGCCGTTTTTCGGTTTATTTTCAGGTATCATTGTAATGCTTTAAGTACTTATATAAACAAGTAAAGTAAAAATAAGTTTAGAGGTCATGTAATTTGCTATCCGCGTCGCTCCACATTTCTTCCAATTGGTAGAACTTTCGAGCGTCAGGATGCATCACATGTACCACAATATTGATATAGTCAATCAAGATCCACTGAGCCGCAGTCTTACCTTCTGTTTTATAAGGTAATTCATCGCACTTGGTTTTCACTTCGTAATCGATATTATCAATAATGGCTTTTAATTGAGGGGCGTTATTCGCTTCACAAATAATAAAGAAATCAGCCACGGCTTCATGCACTTTTCTAAGGTCTAAACTGATAATATGCTCGCCTTTTTTATCTTGGATAGCCGCGATAATGGTTTTGAAAATTTTACTACTGCGTGTTAATTGAGTCGGAGATTTTTTACGATCTTTTAAAGAAGAAAGAGGTTCCAATAGTTCTAATAATTTAATGGTTGAATGCCTAACTTTACAAAAATAGCAATTCTTTGTTACCTGCCACACCAATTATCACAATAGGAGCGCCGCTCATCGAACTGCCTTCGATAGATAGTACCAATATCTATGCCATGGAGCAGATCAAAGCGGGGAAAGCCATATCTGGCAGTTGTTATAATACCCCCTTTCAAACCCATGGAAAGGGACAACATGGAAGGGTTTGGGAGAGCGAAAAGGGGCAAAACCTACTTTGCAGCTATGTTTTGGAGCTAAAAAGCTTGAATCCTGCTAAAAATTGGGGCCCGGAAGATCAAAAAGGCCTTTCGGCAGCAGTCGCAATTGGTGCAAAAGCCTTTTTTGGGGCAAATGCAGGAGACGAAACCCTTATAAAATTGCCTAATGATATCTACTGGCGTGACAGAAAGGCAGGGGGGATACTCATTGAAAACAGCCTTAGAGGAACAGAATGGACCTGGGCGGTGATAGGTATTGGATTCAATATCAACCAAACCAGTTTTAGCCCAGATGCACCTAATCCAGTTTCCTTAAGACAAATCACTGGAAGGCAATGGGAAATTGCTAGATTGCAGACCGAATTAAGTAAGGCATTAACTAAGAGTATACATGATTGGATACTGGTTGGTGAGGAAGCGACATTAGAAAACATGAAACCACTATGGACATCAAATTAACGCAACATTCAAAAGGAGGAGGATGTGGATGTAAAATTGCACCTTCTGTTTTATCAGAAATATTAGCAGCGCATAATGTAGGTGCTAAAAATAATATCCCACAATTATTAGTAGGCAATGATAGTAGAGATGATGCAGCAGTGTATCAGATAGATGAAAAAAATGCGATCATTTCAACGACTGATTTTTTTATGCCTATTGTAGATGATGCATTTGCGTTTGGACAAATCGCAGCAGCCAATGCCATAAGTGATGTATATGCGATGGGAGGAAAACCCATTTTTGCTTTAGCCGTTTTAGGTTGGCCATTAGCAACCCTTCCTGCAAGTGTTGCAGCACAAGTAATGGAAGGTGCGCGCAAAACCTGTGCTGAAGCAGGTATCGTAATTGCTGGTGGACATAGTATAGATAGTCAGGATCCTATTTTTGGATTGGTAGTGAATGGAATGGTAGCGATAGAAAACTTAAAAAGAAATGATACTGCAAAAGAAGGAGATGTTTTAATCTTAACCAAACCATTGGGAGTGGGCATCTTAGCCACTTCACAAAAAAGAGGATTGTTAACTGAAACGCATTTAGAAAAATTAGTGAAACAATTAACGACTATTAATAAAGCAGGAGAAGCATTAGGAAAATTATCTGCAGTGCATGCCATGACAGATGTCACTGGATTTGGATTAGCAGGACATTTAACAGAAATGATGCAAGGAAGTAATTTAACTGCAGAAATTAGTTATAGTAAATTACCCATCATACCAGAGGTTAGAGAATATATTGCACAAAAAGCCATCCCGGGTGCTACTGCAAGAAACTGGAATGCAACGCAGGATGGTATTGAGTTAGCGCCAGAGATAGATGAAAAAGAAGCAAGTGTATTACTACCAGATCCACAAACCAATGGAGGATTATTGATTGCTGTTGCACCAGAAGCAGTGAAAGATGTGCAAGCTATTTTAGAAAATCTAGGAATACAATACAGAGAACCTATTGGTGTTTGTACAGCAGCAAAAGATAAAAGAATTGTTATTCAAAAATAAGGTGACCCTTGTTTTTAATTTGTTCGGGGGTAAGTTCGGCAACTAATTGAACACCTTTGATGTTACGAATGGTTTGTAAGATGTCTTTTACTTTTTCATCTTCAATCCACTCGCCTCTTATCCACCAAATAAAATCCATGTGTTTTAATTCGGGCAACAAATATTCACCATCAAATTGATTGTGGTATACAAAATGTTGAATACTGGTAGAGGGTTCAGTAGCTTCATACATAGAAAAATAATAGGTTCTATTTTTTCTTTTTAAAGCAATTTCATGATTGGGATTAAATCTAAATTCAAAACCCATATACTGATTCAATAAAATACAAAACTGATAATTTTTAATAGGTGCAGTAATGCCTAAAATGCGCGAACCCTCAAAGTCGCTTTCATTAATCGCATCCTGATCTAAAATTAATTTTGCACTCATTCAATCAAATTTATATAATTCAATGCATTAAAATTGAATATCAAAACTTAGTTCTTTTGTATCTCTTTTAATCACTAAAGTAGTCTTATCCCCTTTTTTGAACTTACCCAAGGCTTGCATATAACTCATCACATCAATCAATTTATAGTCGCCCACTTGCAATAAAACATCACCTTGCTTTAAGCCAATCTTCTCTCCCAACTTACCTGCACTAGATCCTTCAATTCTAACGCCAGTGCCAGTAAACGCATAATCAGGCATCACACCCAAGCTTACCGAAAACTTGGTACTCTTGCCCATCGATTGCTCTCTGGTTTTTAAAAAATCAAATTTACCCAAGCCATCCGCAGCCTGCACAATGTTTTGCACATAACGCACTATAGCAGCTTGTCCAGCATAATTAATTTTATCCGCATCATCTGTAGATTTATGATAATCCGAATGACTACCAGTAAACATAAATAAAACAGGCATGTCTTTTCTGTAAAAACTTGCATGATCACTTGGACCAGTACCTGCACTATCATAATGTGTGATCAAATCGGTAGAAATATTTTTTAAGATGCTAGACCAATTTGCAGAAGTGCCATAACCACCCACAGTTAATTTACGCGCAGTGTCATATCTACCTACCATGTCCATATTAATCATGTAATTAAAATTGACTTGCATGGTTGGATGATCTAACCAATATTTACTTCCTAATAATCCTAATTCTTCACCAGAAAAATGAATAATTAAATAGTTATTGTTCTTAGGAGATTTTTTAGCAAGCCCTTTTGCTAGTTCCATCAAAGCCGCAGTACCACTCGCATTATCATCCGCTCCGTTATGAATATCATTATTCAAATCCAATCCGTGTTTGTCTTCGTTGTATCCTAAGTGATCTAAATGCGCGCCCAATACCACCGTGTTGGTTGCATTGTTATTGACAAAAGCTACTACATTATGCGCTGTTCTTTTTGGATGATCAAATTGAATATTCGCTTCTACTTCGTAAGTGCCTGTTTCGTCTTTAAAGAAATTTGCAAAACCTTCTTTGGTAAAATACACTACTGGTAAATCTAAAGTTTTAGATGTGTCGTATTTATTGAATTGAATATTGTCCACCAAAGAACTATTGTTAAATAAAAATAAAGCAGTGGCACCTTTGGCTTTTACTTCGGTAGTAGTTTTGTACAACCAATCGGTTAAATCAAAATGAGGATTGGTTTTATTGTCTTCCAATACTTCTCCCAAATCTTTAAACCAAACTTGTTTCGCTTCATTCAAAACAATCGCAGCATCAGACTGAAAAGCACCAGAAGCACTATTGGATAAAGGAAAAAAATCTTTATTGATAACAGGAACTTGATTATTGATTTCTAAAAAAGCATTACTTGCCCATTTTTTACCTTCATCAATAGGAAATGATTGAATAAAACCATTCTCTCCAGCAGGCTTCAATCCAGTTTTTTGATAGGTTCTAACAATATAGTCCACTGCCAATTCCTCCCCTACCGAACCAGCTCTTCTTCCTTCCAAAGCATCACTTGCTAAATACTGGATATGATCTTGCAAATTTTTTATCAAAGCTTTGTCTGCTTTTTTGATTTTTTGAGCAAATACCAAAAAAGGCATGAATAGGGCGACCAGAATCACTGAAACTCTCATAAAGGCTGATTTATATCACAAAATTACAGCTTTTCAATTTCTAATTTCGTAAGTAACGCATAAACTTAAAGGGTAGCTTTGCCCACTCATGAAAGCCGGCATACATATAGCACTTGTAGGGAATCCCAATAGCGGAAAAAGTTCCCTATTCAACGCATTAACTGGCTTGCACCAAAAAGTGGGAAATTTCCCAGGGGTAACGGTAGATAAAAAAACAGGTGACCTACCTGTAGGACCACATGAGACCACATTGATAGATCTTCCAGGCACTTATAGTTTTTATCCAAAAAGAGAAGATGAATGGGTAGCGTATAGAGTGTTGATGGGCGTGGATGAGCAAGTAAAAACAGATGTGATATTACTGGTTGCAGATGCAAGCAACTTAAAAAGAAATTTATTGTTTTGTTCTCAAATCATTGATTTGAAAATTCCGGTGGTATTGGCATTAACGATGAATGATTTGGCGGCGAAGAAAGGTATTAAAATAGATGTTGCAGGATTACAAGAAGATTTAGGCATACCAGTGGTTGCAGTAGATGCTAGAAAAAGTAAAGGCTTAGGTGCATTAAAAGAAGTGATTAAAGAAATTATTGAAACACCTAGATCTAGAACGCAGGAAAGTTTTATCGATAATAAAAATTTAGCAGCAGCAGCGATTGATGATTTTAAAACATTGTATCCTACCCATAGTGATTATGCAGCATTGCATTATTTGATGCATCATGAAACCTTTCCACTAGAAGCAGAAATGCAAGAGACGATTGAAAAAATTGAAGTCAAACACAATTTCAATCATACCAAAACACAGGCAGCAGAAATTTTACAAAGGTATACGCGCATTCAACAAATCATGAAGCGTCGCGTGACAGAGCCAGATCCAACAGCCAAGAAAAAAAGAACAGATCAATTAGATAATATATTCTTACATCGAGTAGGTGGTTATTTTATTTTGTTAACTGTATTATTCTTGATGTTTCAGTCTGTTTTCTGGATGGCAAAATTCCCGATGGATGGAATAGAATGGATCTTTACCAATATCACCACTTATTTAAATGCAGTATTACCAGCAGCATGGTGGCAGGATTTATTAGTAAATGGAATTGTTGCAGGTATGGGCGGTATCGTAGTTTTTGTTCCGCAGATTATGATCTTGTTTGGTATCATTACTTTATTAGAAGACACAGGCTATATGGCGCGCATTAGTTTTTTAAGTGATAAACTTATGCGTAAAGTAGGATTGAATGGGAAGAGCGTAATGCCCATGATCAGTGGCTTTGCTTGCGCTGTGCCTGCTATCATGAGTGCCAGAAATATTGAAAATAAAAAAGAGAAACTCTTAACCATATTAGTAACACCCTTCATGAGTTGTAGTGCAAGATTACCGGTGTATACTATTTTGATTTCATTAGTGATTGACGAGAAAATGTATTTTGGATTTTTAAGTTTACAAGGATTGGTGATGATGGGATTATACTTACTAGGGATAGTGATGGCCTTGTTAGCAAGTTTTGTTTTAAAGTTATTTATCAAGATCAAAGAGAAGAGTTATTTTATTTTAGAACTTCCAGTGTATCGTGCACCAAGATGGGGCAATGTTGGCATAACCATGATACAAAAAGCAAAAATATTTGTAACCGATGCTGGAAGAGTGATTATGATCATCAGTATAGTGTTATGGTTTTTAAGTAGCTATGGCCCATCACAACAAATGGAGACCTTGCAAAAAAATTATGAAGCAGCAGTTCAAGCCAATCCAAGCAACACAGCTGTTTTAGAAAAACAATACCATACTGATAAATTAGCGAACTCCTATGCTGGTATTTTAGGAAAGCAAATAGAGCCAGTCATTAAACCATTAGGTTACGATTGGAAAATTGGTATCGCCTTAATTACTTCTTTTGCAGCAAGAGAAGTATTTGTGGGCACTATGGCCACTTTGTATAGTGTAGAGGAAGATGATAATACAAGTTTAAGAGAAAAATTAAATGCGGCTGTTTGGCCAGATGGAAGAAAAGTGTATACGCTGGCAGCAGCATTATCACTGATGATATTTTATGTGTTGGCAATGCAATGTATGAGTACACTTGCAATTGTAAAAAGAGAAACCGGCACATGGAAATGGCCGGTTGTACAATTTTTTATGATGACAGGATTGGCGTATGTATTAAGTTGGATTACTTATACCATCGCCTCTTAATCTACCATCCACTTATTTCTAAAATTTCTTCCGTGTGTGCTTTGGTGTCTGGCTTTTCAATAATATGCTGTACCATGCCCGCTTCGTCAATCAAAAAAGTAGTCCTGGTAGTACCCATATAGGTTTTGCCCATGAACTTCTTCTGACCCCAAAGATTGTATTTGTCAACAATTTTCTTGTCTTCGTCCGCGATCAAGGAAAAAGGCAGTTCGTATTTAGCAATGAATTTGCCATGAGAAGCTACAGAATCCACGCTCACTCCTAGAATAGCAATGCCTTTTTTTAATAATTTCTTATAATTATCCCTCAAATTGCAGGCCTGCGCCGTACAACCCGGTGTATCGTCTTTTGGGTAGAAGTACAAAACCAGTTTTTGACCCTTAAAATCGGCCAAAGCCACATTTTTCCCATTTTGGTCCACCCCTTTAAACGCAGGAGCTTTAGACCCTTCTTTGATAACTGCCATAATGCTTGAATTGTGGTGAAGATATGCCTAATATTTTGTAGATTTGCACAATTTATATTTTTGTACCATGCCTAGAGACACATCCATTAAATCCGTATTAATTGTTGGTTCTGGACCCATCATTATTGGACAAGCATGTGAATTTGATTATTCTGGTTCACAAGCCGCTCGTTCACTAAGAGAGGAAGGAATAAAAGTGATTTTAATTAATAGCAATCCCGCTACGATCATGACCGATCCAATGATGGCAGATAAAGTGTATTTATTGCCATTAACGATTGAGAGCTTGGAGCAAATTTTACAAGAAAATCAGATTGATGCAGTACTACCTACAATGGGAGGACAAACTGCATTGAATTTATGTAAGGAAGCGGATGAGATAGGATTATGGAAACAATATAACTGTAGAATGATTGGTGTGGATGTTGCAGCAATTGATACAGCAGAAGATAGAGAGAAGTTTAGACAATTGATGGTGAAGATTGGAATGGCAGTTGCACCAAGTCAGGTAGCGAATAGTTTTTTAGAAGGAAAAGAAATTGCACAAAGAATAGGATTCCCATTAGTAATTAGACCATCTTTCACATTAGGTGGAACAGGTGGAGGATTTGTACACGATGCAAGTGAATTAGACGCAGCATTAGAAAGAGGATTAAAAGCATCTCCGATGCATGAAGTCTTGGTAGAGAAAGCAGTATTGGGATGGAAAGAATATGAATTAGAATTATTAAGAGATCAGGCAGATAATGTAGTAATTATTTGTACTGTAGAAAACTTAGATCCAATGGGTGTGCATACAGGAGATTCTATCACTGTAGCACCTGCAATGACATTGAGCGATACTGCATTCCAAGAAATGCGTAACAAAGCCATGTTGATGATGAGAAGCTTGGGTAATTTCTCTGGAGGATGTAATGTGCA
Organism: Chitinophagaceae bacterium; assembly: GCA_017856545.1. GTDB lineage: Bacteria > Bacteroidota > Bacteroidia > Chitinophagales > Chitinophagaceae > Sediminibacterium. The sequence goes on along the minus strand of JAFMEV010000011.1, from coordinate 1,858 downwards.
GTTTGCATTGAATCCTGCAACAGAAGAATTAATTGCAGTGGAAATTAATCCTCGTGTATCTCGTTCATCAGCACTTGCATCTAAAGCAACTGGTTATCCTATTGCAAAGATTGCAGCGAAGTTGGCGATTGGATATCATTTAGATGAATTAAAAAATCAAATCACACAAACTACTTCTGCATACTTTGAACCAGCATTGGATTATGTGATTGTAAAAGTACCAAGATGGAACTTTGATAAATTCAAAGGTGCCAATGATACATTAGGATTACAAATGAAGAGTGTGGGTGAAGTAATGGCTATTGGAAGAAGCTTTACAGAAGCGATTCAGAAAGCTTGTCAATCATTAGAGAACGAAGCAATAGGTTTAGGTTATTATGGAAAGAGCTTGATGAAGAACGAAGAATTAGTGGAATACATCAAGACACCAAAATGGGATAGAATCTTTAGAATCAAAGATGCATTGATGCAAGGTTCAACAGTAAGATCCATTGCAGCAGCAACTGGAATTGATAATTGGTTCTTATATCAAATCAGAATCATCTGTGATATAGAAAAAGAATTGATGAAGCATACCATTGAGACCTTGCCTACTGAAATATTAAAAGACGCCAAAAAGCATGGCTTCAGTGATATGCAAATTGCAAAATTATTGCAAGGCAAAACCAATGATGATGCAGTATATGAAAAAAGAAAAGCATTGGGTATTACCAGAGTGTACAAAATGGTAGATACTTGCGCTGCAGAGTTTGAAGCAAAAACACCTTATTTCTATTCAACATTTGAAAACTAAATAATCACTGCTTTAAAAAAGCATAATGATCATCATATGAACGCAAAAGATATAGTAGCACAAAACGAAAAAGAAACCAGAGCAGGCTTTGGTGATGGTATTTTAGAAATTGCTAGAGAAAATAAAGAGGTAGTAGTATTGACTGCAGACTTAGCAGGTTCTTTTAAATTAGGACCTTTGATGAAAGAAATGCCAGAGCGTTTTATTGAAGTGGGTATTGCAGAAGCCAATATGATAGGTATTGCTGCAGGTTTAACCATTGGCGGAAAAATTCCTTACACAACTACATTTGCAGGATTTAGTACAGGTAGAGTATACGATCAAATTAGACAATCAGTTGCTTACTCAGATAAGAATGTAAAAATCTGTGCATCACACGCAGGATTAACATTGGGAGAAGATGGAGCAACGCATCAGATATTAGAAGATATAGGATTGATGAAAATGTTACCAGGTATGACCGTGATTGTGCCTTGTGATTATAATCAAACAAAGGCTGCAACCAAAGCAGTAGCTTCTTACCATGGACCAGTTTATTTAAGATTTGGAAGACCCAAATGGCCCAACTTCACTAAAGAAGATGGATCAGATTTTGTGATTGGAAAAGCACAAATCTTAGCAGAAGGAAAAGATGTAAGTATTATTGCTTGCGGACATTTGGTATGGAAAGCGATTGAAGCTGCAAAGCAATTAGAAGCTGAGGGCATTAGCGTAGAAGTGATCAACTTACATACGATTAAGCCATTGGATGAAGCAGCTATTATAAAGAGCTTACAAAAAACAGGTTGTGTAGTAACAGCAGAAGAACATAATATTATTGGCGGTATGGGAGATGTAGTAGCACAAGTAGCTGCGAAGAATTGTCCAGTACCACAAGAGTATATTGGAACAAAAGATACTTTTGGAGAGAGCGGCACACCCAATCAATTATTAACCAAGTATGGTTTGGATGCGGTGAATATAGTTGAGGCTGCCAAGAAAGTTATTTCAAGAAAATAATCGGTTAAGGAGCGAGGCGAACACGCACCCAATGTCCATCTGCGTGCAGACTATATTGAATGCGAT
>JAFMEV010000010.1 GCA_017856545.1 Chitinophagaceae bacterium | reverse complement strand
GTAGGGTCAAGTATCATATACTCTTCTTCTACACCAATCGTAAATTGTTGTAAGTAGTCTTTGGACATATGCTAATTTACTACAATAAAAAACCCCCACCAAATGGTGAGGGTTTTTTGATATTCATAGTGAATACTAGAAAATATAACGAACACCCAATTGAACTTGGTAACGAGAAGCATTACCAGTATCATGTCTCCATGAATTTTGTAATGGGGTTCTTGTAGTTGTGTTGAAATAAGGGAATGTGAAAATTGGCATATTTCCTCTGAAATTTCCAGTAAAGTTTAATGGGGTAGTTGTTGTTGGTACATCGTATACTCCCAAGTTTTTACTTAACAAGTTTGTGAAGTTGTAAATATCAGCAGTGAAACGTAAAGTTTGCTTTCTTCCTTTTACATTGAATGTCACATCTTGAGTAATATTCAAATCAACTCTACCTGTCCAAGGTAATACAACTGCATTTCTTTGAGCAATTTGACCTCTATTTTTTGATAAATAAGGGTTGTTGTCAATGAACCAGCTTAATTGAGACCATAACTCTTGTTGAGTTCTAGTATCACCAGGTGCGTTAGTTAATGCAATCTCAGTAGCATTTCTTGGAATATACATCAAGTCATTTTGGAAACCATCATTATTTAAATCATTCGCGTAGATGTATGAAGTTGTGTAGTTCGGAGCAACTTCAGCAAAAATACCAAATGAAGTTGAGTAGTGCTTTAAGTACTCTAACTTGTAAATCGCTTGTGCGATAAATCTATGAGGTAAATAGTTGTTAGAATATCCTTGTGTAAATGCATTAGAGTTGTTGAAGACTGGCTTAGAACCCCACATCGTAGATGCAGTAGAACCGTTTACAGTAGCATCTTTTGCTTCTTGGTAGTTATAGGCTGCACTTACAAACAAGTTCTTGAATGTTCTTTGAACTTGAACGAACAATGTGTTTACATAACCCACATTTGCGTTGGTCATGTAAATTGCATTACCAATTGCTGGGTTACCTGGAGTGTTACCTGCTAAGCTAACACCACCTACTCTGATATTTGGATATACAGAAGTTGAAGGATATCTTGTTCTTCCATCTACTAAAGTAATTAAACCAGTAGAAGGCAATACGATGTTTTGGAAAACAGTCGCGTTGATATTTCTGATATGTGTAGCTTCCACAGTAATTGTGAATCCAAATAATTTCTTATCAGCACCTAAAGTAGTTTTCCAAACTTGAGGGAATTTATAATTTGGATCAGCAACGTTGATATTGTATGATCTAGATAAACCACCAGTTAAAGTTGGTCTGTATGCGTTCACGTCAGGAGAGAATACAAATCCTGTACCATCTGTGATCTGTCCAAACAATGCCATACCAGAGTTAGAAGCTTGGTTTGAAATCCATACAAATGGCGGTGCACCTTGGAATAAACCAGTACCACCTCTAAATTGTAAAGTTTGATCAGAGAATACATCCCAGTTATAACCAATTCTTGGTGAAATTTGTACTGCTGTATTTGGAGCAGCACCAGTATTAGCACGAATTCCGTTATAGAATCTAGTTAAAGTATCTACTACTGGATTGTATAAGAAAGTGTTATAGAATTGAGTGTAATCAGCTCTTACACCATAAGAAACAGTGAAGTTATCTTTGATCTTCCATTTATCTTGTAAGAATACACCTAACTCTAAACTCTTTGGTCCTACTAATGGGAACTCACCACCACCTAAAGTGTAAGATAAGTCATATCTAACAGCAGCTTTAGTACCTTCCGCAGATGCGTAGAAGTCAGCTAAGCTGTTGAAACGATATACCCCTTGGAAAGCAGGAGAGAAACCGTTAGCATACTTTTTGAAAGAGTTTTGTGTACCTAATGTAATCTCGTGATTACCGATATATTTTGTAAATACATCATTCAATTGGAATACGTCTGTATTCAATTTGTTGTTATATGTGAATTGCTCGTATCCAAAAGAAGTGAATGGGTTATTACTACCATCTAAGATATCAACTAAAGGGAAATCAGTTTTAGAAGATAAAGAAGAACGGAAGTCTCTTAATTGAGTATAACCAACTTGTAATTTATTGTTTGCACTGTTAGAGAAACGAGTGTTCAATTCCGCAATAATCACATTTGCGTTGTTGTTGATTACATAACCAGCACCATAGAAAGGCATTGCAGTTACACCTGGTCTTCTACCAATAGATGTATTCAATGCACCTGAGTTAGATGGTGGAATTTCAGAGAAAGACTTTAAGTAGTTATACTTAATAGTAAATGTGTTGTTAGCATTAATGTTCCAATCGATCTTAGCAGTTAAACGCTTAGAACCAGAAGAATAAGAATATCCTTGGTATGGTCCTGGATCAAAATTGTACTTAGTCTTTAAGAAAGTAGCTAATGCATCTAAATCAGAAGCTTTCGCTGTTGATACAGTTGTACCATTTGGTACATTATTCGCACTAGCAGCTACCCATGGAGTACCTGGAACAGTATTGCTTTCTTGTTCACCGTTGATGAAGAAGAATAATTTATTTTTAATGATTGCACCACCTACTGTGAAACCTTTAAGGTCATAAGTGAAATCTTGCTTTGGCAATTTGATAGAACCTACATCGTATGATTGCCAATCTTTGTTTCTGAAATATTCATACACTGAACCAAATGTTTGGTTCTTACCAGATCTAGTTACAGTATTGATACCAGCACCGTTAAATCCTCCGTATTTTACATCAAATGGAGAAGTATTAATTTGAATTTGCTCAATCGCATCCAAAGAAATTGGGTTTGAACTAGTTTGACCACCAATGTCAGAAGCTAAACCAAATGAGTTGTTGAAGTTAGCACCATCTACAGTGATATTGTTTAATTGAGAACTGATACCTTGGAAAGAAGTTCCGTTTGCAGATGGAACTAATTTTGTGATATCTCTCCAACTTCTTGAAGTAGTAGGAGTACCTTCAATTAATTTTCTGTTGATTGTTTCTTGACCACCCGTTCTGTTCGCACTAAATACTCTGTCTGAACCTGATCTAACAACTACTTCTTTCAAAGTATTTGAAGTTTCAGTAAGCGTAAAATTTTGTCTATGCGCTTGTCCTAATGTTAAATTGATATCATTTGCAGTTTCAGTTTTGAATCCTACAAAAGATGCAGTGATGGAATAAGGTCCACCAATTTTAACGTTAGTAAAGTTGTAACGACCATCTTGACGAGTAGAAGTAGTATACTTCGTACCAGTTGGTTCATGGATAGCTACAATAGTAACACCAGCAATGCCAGTCTTACCGCTCAAAACGATACCCTGAATTTCAGAAGTAGTTTCTTGAGCTTTTGCACCCAAAGCGATTGATGTAACCATCAATAACGATAGGAGAAATTTCCCGATTGTTTTCATACCTGATTGTTGTTTGTTTTAGTGATGCAAAGAAACTAAAAGAAACTGTATAATAAGATACCAGGTTTTAAGTTTTTATTAACATATAGTAGCAAATTGAATTTTTCAATTACTTATATATATAAATAAAAATATATATTATTTATCGATGATAAGAATTCTCGGATTCATTCTCCCTTTCTTTGTCATAGGCTTTGATAATCGCTTTCACCAATTTATGCCTTACCACATCTTCCTCATCTAATTCGATATGGGCAATGCCATCAATATCTTTTAAAATTCTAGAAGCTTTTTCTAAACCGCTTCTTTGATTTCTTGGTAAATCCACCTGGGTAGGGTCGCCAGTAATGATGGCTTTCGCATTTGCACCTATACGCGTTAAAAACATTTTTATTTGTAAATCATTAGCGTTTTGTGATTCATCCAAAATGATAAATGCGTTGTCTAATGTTCTACCTCTCATGTAGGCGAGTGGTGCGATTTCAATGGTGCGTGTTGACATGTAATAGCCTAGTTTATCAGCAGGAATCATGTCGTCTAATGCATCATACAATGGTCTTAAATATGGATCAATTTTTTCTTTTAAATCTCCAGGTAAAAATCCTAAACTTTCTCCTGCTTCTACGGCAGGTCTTGTTAAAATAATTTTCTTTACCAATTTATTTTTTAATGCTCTCACTGCTAATGCAACAGCAGTATATGTTTTACCGGTACCTGCAGGTCCAATCGCAAATACAATATCATTTTTATCTGCAGCAGTCACCATCTTTTTTTGATTCGCAGTTCTTGCTCTTACTGTTTTTCCATTCGGTCCAAATACCAATACTTCGTTAGGATTTTTATCTACAAAATTGTCAATCACTTCTGCATCATCACCGCCTAAAATTTGTTCAAAATAATTTTCACTCAAATGGCCATTACGCTCCATGTACTGAATGATTAAATCAATTTTTTCTTTGGCTGCTTCAATTTGTTCTGGTGCACCACTTAATTTGATTTGAGTGCCTCTGGATAAAATTTTTAATAAGGGAAATTTCTTTTTTAGAATATCGAATTTGTTGTTGTTAACACCAAAGAATTCAATGGGATTAACTGTCTCTAGATTGATAATAGTGTCAGTCAAGGGATTTGATTTAAAGGGTTAGTGTGTTATTAAATCTACTAACACAATTTAAAAGACAGAGTTTATAAATACAAGTAATAAATACGCACAATTGTGGATTACTAAAATGATAACATTCAGTTCATTTTAGTATTTTATAGAAATAGGAATGAATAATTTTATTTCGCCAATTTTAAAGTGCTAATCATTTGCTTTGGATCAGAAGCCTTGAAAACAGTGGTTCCTGCAACTAAAACGTCTGCACCTGCAGCAACTAATGCAGCAGCATTGTTTTCTGTAACACCTCCATCAATTTCTATGAGGGTGGCAGCTCCAGCGGCTGTAATCAATTTCTTTAGCGCTTTTACTTTTTCATAGGTATGCTCTATAAATTGCTGACCTCCAAAACCAGGGTTTACACTCATCACACAAACCACATCAATATCTTGTATCACATCTTTCAATAGATCAACTGATGTATGTGGATTTAATGCAACACCCGCTTTCATGCCATGCGCTTTAATTTGTTGTAATGTGCTATGTAAATGAGAACAGGCTTCGTAATGTACCGTTAATATATCTGCTCCAGCTTTTTTAAATGCTGCAATATATTTCTCAGGAGATACAATCATTAAGTGCACATCCATTACTTTAGTAGTGGTACTTTTTATTTGTTCAATAATGGGTAAACCATAACTAATATTAGGAACAAAACATCCATCCATTACATCTAAATGAAACCATTCTGCTTCTGATTCATTTAACATGTTGCAAGCTTTCCCTAAGGCTAAAAAATCGGCAGCTAATAAGGATGGGGCAATGATGGGCATACAATGAATTTCTTACAAAATTAAGTACTTTTGCACTCAATTTAAAAAGTATATGCGTAAGTTCATTTTCACGGTTACAGCTTTATTAAGCTTTGTAGCTGCATTTAGTCAACAAGATTCGATATTGTTTGCTGGAGAGCGTCATTTTAAAAATGTAATTCAATTAACCAATGGGGGAGACAATGCAGAAGCTTATTGGAGCTATGATAGCAAGCGAATTACTTTTCAGAGATCCAATACCAAAGAGGGTGTGAATTGTGATCAAATCTTTATGGGGGTTGTTCCTACAAATAATTCAACAGCTTTTACTTACAAATCAATTAGTGGGGGAAAGGGAAGAACCACCTGTTCTTATTTTATGCCAGATGGTAAACATATTATATATGCATCTACTATCGGCGGTGGAATGGATTGTCCTCCTCCAGTGGATAGAGCAAAGTATGGAAATAAATATATCTGGCCTTTATACAATACCTATGATATTTATATGGCAGATACCGCTGGGAAAATAGTGAAGCAATTAACAAATGCTAAAGGGTATGATGCTGAAGCAACGCTTTCTTATGATGGGAAAAAAATGATTTATTGCAGTGATAAGGATGGTGATTTAGAATTGTATGTGATGGATATTGCATCTGGTAAAGAAAAAAGAATCACGCACACATTAGGATATGATGGCGGTGCATGGTTTAGTCCAGACGGAAAGAAAATCGTCTGGAGAGCAAGCAGACCAAGTACTCCAGAAGAAGTGGAAGAATATACCTCTTTATTGAAAGAGGGCATGGTAGCTCCTACAAAGATGGAAGTATGGATTGCAAATGCAGATGGAACTGATGCAAAACAAATCACTCATTTAGGTCAAGCAAATTGGGCGCCTAATTTTACGCCAGATGGAAAGCATATTATTTTTTGTAGCAATCACGAATACAAAAGAGGTTTTCCTTTTAATATGTATTTAATAGATTTAGAAGGAAATCATTTGGAAAAAATAAGCAGAGACAAAGGTTTTGATGCTTTCCCTATGTTTAGTTTTGATGGAAAGAAAATTATATTCGCATCCAATAGAAATAATGGTGGTTCAAGAGATACCAATTTATTTGTGGCTGATTGGGTAGAATAGTTTATTTTAGAATCTCAAAATTTATCTTATGAATACAGGTTTATTACACTTACATAATGCCTTAAGATGGGTGATTTTAATTGCATTGGTATTTGCCATAGTTCAATTGTTACTTCAAAAAGATGCATTAAAAACAAGTAAAGTATTGTTGATTAGTGCACATACTACTTTGCTATTGGGTTTGTATCAGTATTTTTTTGGTCCGGTAGGCTTTTTCTTTATCAAAAATATGGGGATGGCAGCGGCTATGAAGGATAAGGTTACCCGTTTTTGGGCGGTAGAGCATATCTTAACCATGATCATCGCCATTGCCTTGATTACCATTGGACATGTGAAATACAAGAAGGGGGGAAGTCCAAGAACCACCCTTATTCTTTACATCCTAGCTTTATTGTTGATTTTTGGAGCCATTCCTTGGCCATTTAGAACAGAGATCGCAAGGCCATTGTTTCCAGGAATGGGTATGTAGTATATAATTGATTGATTTACAAGCTATTGTGAATATTTTGAAAAGGGGAAGCTGCGCTTCCCCTTTTATTTTGGGCTTTTTAGAAGAATTAACCGGTATTTTTTCTTAATTCCATTCATTTCCATATCTTTGCAACCCCAAAATAAGTATGTCAAAACAACCGCTGATTAAACAAGATGGAGTAATTATTGAAGCACTGAGCAATGCTATGTTCAGAGTAAAGCTTGAAAATGGTCACGAAATCTTAGCAACAATTTCTGGAAAAATGCGCATGCACTACATCAGAATTTTGCCAGGTGATAAAGTGGGAGTAGAGATGAGTCCATATGACTTAACAAGGGGAAGAATTATTTTTAGACATAAATAATTCAGTAAAAAAATAAAAGAACAAGTAGAATAATATTTTAAAAACACAAAGATGAAAGTTAGAGCATCTATCAAAAAACGTAGTGCCGATTGCAAGATCGTGAAGCGTAAAGGTAAATTATACGTAATCAACAAAAAGAATCCTCGCTTTAAGCAAAGACAAGGATAGTAACCATTTAAGTAAATAAAAACAAGTTTTAAAATATGGCTCGTATTGCCGGTATAGACTTACCAAAAAACAAAAGAGGAGAAATAGGATTACAATACATTTTCGGTATTGGACATTCTACTGCTCGTTATATCTTAGACAAAGCAAGTATCAGTTACGATAAAAAAGTAAATGAGTGGAATGATGATGAGCAAACTGCTATTCGTAATATCATCAATGCTGAATTCAAAGTAGAAGGTGCTTTACGTAGTGAAGTATCTATGAGTATTAAGCGTTTATTAGATATCGCTTGTTACCGTGGTTTACGTCACAGAAAAGGTTTACCTGTTCGTGGTCAAAGAACTAAGACTAACTCACGTACTCGTAAGGGTAAGCGTAAGACAGTTGCTGGTAAGAAGAAAGTAGCTAAAAAATAATAACCTAGGGTAATGTTGGGCAACTAACATTACCCTTTGCTATATAAATCCCTATCAGTATTGGATCCTGTTTGAACAACAGGGGAGATATGATAAGGTTTCCGCCTCGGCGGAATTTTCTATTAAATAACCCGCTCTGTTTTTGATAAAAAAATAGGGCACACCTCAAGTAAAATGGCTAAACCACAAAAAGCACAAAACAGTGCAAAAGCAGCTGCAAAAAAGAGAGTCGTTAAAATCGACGCAGCTGGCGAAGTGCGTATCAACGCAAGTTTCAACAATTTAATCATCGCATTCACTAACAAAGCTGGTCAAGTAATTAGCTGGAGCAGTGCTGGTAAAATGGGCTTCAGAGGTTCTAAAAAGAACACTCCTTATGCAGCTCAAATGGCAGCAGCTGACGCAGCAAAAGTAGCTTTAGACGCTGGAGTGAAAAGAGTAGATGTATTTGTTAAAGGTCCAGGTTCTGGTCGTGAAGGAGCTATTCGTTCTATTTCACAATCAGGTATCGAAGTAACTTCTATCCGTGACGTGACTCCAATGCCACATAACGGTTGTCGTCCTCCAAAACAAAGAAGAGTATAATAGATTATTTAAACATTTTAATAACAGGATGTTTCATTCATTTTAGATTTTTACTGATGAAACATCGACACTAAAAAATCACAAAACAAGCATTATGGCACGTTACACAGGTCCCAAAACAAAGATTTCCCGCATTTTCGGCGAACCTATCTTAGGAAACGCAAAATGGTTGGGTAAAAACAGCAACCCTCCAGGTCAACATGGTGCGCAAAGAAAGCGTAAGCAATTAGGAGAGTATGCATTACAATTAAGAGAAAAGCAAAAAGCAAAATACACTTATGGTGTATTAGAGCGTCAATTCCGTAAAACATTTGAAGAAGCATCTCGTTTAAAAGGTGTTAAAGGTGAAAACTTGATCAAATTGTTGGAAGCTCGTTTAGACAATACCATTTTTAGAATGGGTTTAGCAGCTAGCCGTCCAGAAGCACGTCAGTTGGTAGCTCATAAGCATATCGCAGTAAACGGTGAAGTTACAAACGTACCTTCTTACACATGTAGACCAGGTGATGTAATCACTTACCGTCCTAAGAGTGCACACAATTCTTCTATCGTAAGCAAACAACGTCCTTCAAACACTAAGTTTAGCTGGGTGGATTGGAATCCAAACACGAATACTGGTACATTCATTGCAATGCCAGAGCGTGAAGCAGTTCCAGAGAATATTAAAGAGCAATTAATCGTTGAATTGTATTCTAAATAGTAGCACTTAACAACATTTCTTTCTACGGAAAGATTCAAATAAAAAAAAGTTTACCATGGCAATATTAAGTTTTCAAAAACCAGATAAAATTGTTTTACAAAAAGCAAATGACTTTGAAGGACAATTCGAATTCCGTCCATTGGAGCCAGGTTTTGGTTTAACATTAGGGAACGCTTTAAGAAGAGTTTTATTAAGCTCTTTAGAAGGTTTTGCAATTGTGGGTATCAAGATAGAAGGTGTAGACCACGAGTTTGCAACGATCAAAGGAATTACAGAAGACGTAACAGAAATGATCTTAAACTTAAAGCAAGTTCGTTTTAAGCGTAAGGGTGATCAAGACGTTAGTTCTGAAAAATTAACTTTATCTATTAAAGGTGGTAATGAGTTTAATGCTGGTCATATTGGCGATGCATCTGCTCAATTCCAAGTAATGAATCCTGAATTAGTGATTTGTACAATGGATCCTTCTGCTAAATTAGATATTGAATTAACGATTAACAAAGGCCGTGGTTATGTACCAGCTGAAGAGAATAAGTTAAAAGAAATGCCATTTGGTTATATCGCTATAGATTCTATTCATACTCCAATTAAAAATGTGAAGTATTTAATGGAAAACTATCGTGTGGAGCAAAGAACAGACTACGAAAAATTAATCTTAGAAGTTGCTACTGATGGCACAATACATCCTGAAGATGCTGTAAAGCAAGCTTCAAGAATCTTGATCCAACACTTAATGATTATCACTGATGAGAATATCACTTTTGATAACAAAGAAGACAAGAAAGAAGATGTAGTAGATGAGCAAGTACTACAATTAAGAAAAGTATTAAAAACTCCATTAGAAGATTTAGATCTTTCTGTGCGTGCATTTAACTGTTTGAAAGCTGCAAAAATTAACAGCTTGAGCGAATTAGTTCAATATGAGCAAGAAGATTTAATGAAGTTCAGAAACTTCGGTCAAAAGTCTTTATCTGAAATCGAGCAAGTATTGATCGAAAGAGGATTGAGCTTTGGAATGGATTTAGGTAAATTAGGATTAGACAAATTAGATTTACAATAATTGTAAATCATTATTGATAACCGAGCGAAAGCTCAAACCTTACAATTCCTGACACGGTGTAAGGAGTAAAAATTAAAAGTCATGCGTCACGGAGACAAACAAAACAACTTAGGCCGTAAGAAGGCACACAGAGAAGCGTTATTAATGAACTTAGCTTGTCAGTTAATTATGCACAAGCGTATCGTTACTACTTTAGCAAAAGCTAAAGCTTTAAGAACGTATTTTGAGCCTTTGGCTACTAAAACTAAGAAGACAGGTAGTAAAGATATTATCAGTCATAACCACAGAATTGTATTTAGCTATTTGAACGACAAATCTGCTGTGAAAGAATTATTCACTGTAGTTGCTCCAAAAATTGCTACTCGTCCAGGTGGATACACTCGTATCATCAAATTAGGTATTCGTCCAGGTGACAATGCTGAAAAAGCGATGATCGAATTAGTAGACTTCAACGAAATCTATGGTAACTCAGTAAATGCTGCTGCAGAACCAGCTAAGAAGACTCGTAGAAGTAAAGCAACTGCTGCTCCTAAAAAAGCTGCTGAAGCTCCTGCTACCAATGAAGCTACTGATTCTACACCAGAAGCAGCCGCTGAATAATAATGAATGTGCATTAAGATATAAGGCAAGACTTTGGTCTTGCCTTTTTTTTGCCTAATTTTGAATAACTAATAAGACCCTATACAATGAGTACACAACCTGCAGTTTTAGTTTTGGCCGATGGCAATGTATTTCATGGACAAGCTTTTGGAAAAATAGGAACCACTACTGGAGAGATCTGTTTTAATACAGGTATGACTGGTTACCAAGAAGTATTCACCGATCCTAGTTATACAGGCCAAGTGATTATCATGAATAATGTACATATTGGCAACTATGGTGTGAAAGCAACAGATGTGGAAAGTAGTACAGTGAAAATTCATGGTTTAATTGGAAGAAATTTAGAAGAAAAATATAGTCGTGCATTAGCAGATGGTAATTTAAACGAATATTTGATCGCTAATAATATTGTTTCCATTGAAGGATTGGATACAAGAGCTTTAGTGGCTCATGTTAGACAATCAGGTGCAATGAACTGCATCATTTCTTCAGACAATTTGGATGTTGACTCTTTGAAAAAACAATTGGCTGCTGTTCCAAGCATGGATGGTTTGGAATTAGCAAGCACGGTTAGTACTAAAGAAGTCTATGAATTAGGAGATAAAAATTCTGACATCAAAGTGGCTGTATTGGATTTTGGTGTAAAGCATAATATATTACAATGTTTGGTGGATAGAGGAGCGCATGTAAGAGTACATCCTGCTAAAACAGATTTTGCTACTTTGAAAGCGTTTAATCCAACGGGTTATTTCTTGTCCAATGGTCCTGGTGATCCAGCACCCATGGATTATGCAATCAAGACCATTAAAGAAATTCTAACAGAGAAAAAACCATTGTTTGGAATTTGTTTAGGCCATCAATTATTGGCTTTAGCGAATGATATACCTACTTTTAAAATGCATCATGGACATAGAGGGTTAAACCATCCTGTAAAAAATGTATTAACAGGTAGATCAGAGATCACTACACAAAATCATGGTTTTGGTGTAGATCCTGAAGCGGTGAAAAAGCATCCAAATGTAGAGATCTCTCATGTGAATTTAAATGATGAATCCATAGAGGGTATTAAATTAAAAGATAGACCAGCATTTAGCGTGCAATATCACCCTGAAGCAACGCCAGGTCCTCACGATAGCAGGTATTTATTTGATGATTTCATATCTTTAATGAAGTCAAATTAATTTATGATCAATATTACCATCATTAATGGGCCTAATTTAAATTTATTAGGTAAGCGTGAACCAGGAGTTTATGGTACGGCATCTTTTGATGATTGTTTGGCAGATTTAATTCAAAAATATCCTTCTGTACATTTTACCTATTTTCAATCCAATATAGAAGGAGAGATTGTAGATGCCATACAGAAAGCAGGTTTTGAGCAAGACGGTATTATTATCAACCCAGCTGCCTATACACATACTTCTGTAGCTATTGGCGATGCAATTGCAGCGATTCAAACTAAAGTGATTGAAGTACATATTAGTAATGTGCATGCAAGAGAAGACTTTAGAAAAATATCCCATGTTTCTTCCAAAGTAGTAGGATCTATAGTAGGCTTGGGTTTACAAGGTTATGCTTTAGCTACTGAATGGTTTGTAAGCAATGCCAACAAATAAAACATCATATCAACATCATCTTTGGTGGTTGTTAGGTATTTCCATCATTGTTAAAATAATTTTAGCCAATCTATTAGAGCTAGGGAATGACGAAGTGTATTATTACACTTATGCATTACAACCTGATTGGAATCATTTTGATCATCCACCCATGGTAGGCTGGATGATTCGATTAAGCACACTCAACTTATCTTGGTTATCAGATCTCTCTTTAAGATTGGGTAGTATTATATGTTCTTTCTTAGCAAGCATCTTAATTTTCGAAACAGGTGCTATCATTAAAAATGAAAGAGCTGGTTTTATTGCAGCATTGCTATATAATTTATCTATTTATACTAGTATTATTGCAGGTTTATTTGTGCTTCCAGATAGCCCACAATTATTATTTTTTACGGCAAGTATTTATTTAATGGTGAAATGGGTAGTACAACCTAATTTGTTTAAAAAGTTTGAATGGATTCTTTTAGGCTTGTGTATTGGCATGGCAACTTTAAGTAAAGTGCATGGTTTATTTTTATGGGCAGGTTTTGGTGCGTTTTTAATTTTTCATCAATCCAAAACTTTCAAACAACCCTTGCTTTATATAGCAGGAATGATTAGTTTGCTATGTTTGATCCCTATTGTTTACTGGAATATTGAAAATGATTTTATTACGTATACTTTTCATTCAAAAAGGGTAGCACATACCAGTATACATTGGGATACTTTTTTACAACAGATTGTAGGAGAGTTTTTGTATCAAAATCCCATAGTTTATATAGCAAGTTTGATTGCTTTATTCCATCTTAAACAAGTGAAACTTTGGATAAGAGAAGATAAGGTACTGGCTTTATTATTATGGCTAAGTCTTCCATTGATATTGACTTTTTGGACCCTCTCTTTATTGAACCCAACCTTACCACATTGGACTGGTCCAGGTTTTATTGCACTCTTTATTATAGCTGGTTTGTATTGGTCAGAAAGATCAAAAAAATTGATTCCAAAAATTATTCAATCTGCCATGGGTTTATATGCTGCAATATTGTTAGGGTTTATTGTACTTGTATATATTTTCCCCAAACAATTAGGATCTACCCAAGAAGCAAATTTAGGAGAATATAATCCTATCAATGATGTTACTGGATGGAAGCCATTTAAAGCTTCCTTTGAGCAATTGGTAAAAGAAGATATACAATTAGGGAAAATGCGTTTTGATGCACCCATATTGACCCATAAATGGTTTCCTGGAGGACATATCTTATTTTATATAGCCACTCCTTTACAAAAAGAACTTATTGGTGTGGGGGATTTGGAAGATTTGCACAAGTTTGCCTGGTTGAATACCCGTTTAAAAGGGTTGCGTATTGGAATGGATGCCTATTGCATTGAGCCTTCTAATTTGCCAGATCATACTGTGGCAAGATATAGTCCTTATTTTGAAAAAATTGAATTAGCTCAGGTTGTTCCAATAAATACTAGGGGAGTTGCACTTAGGTATTTTAAAGTGTATAGATTATTGAAGTGTAAACAAGTGCCAAGTCCTGTTTTGCCTGCCATTAGAAAATAAAATCGTCAAAATCTTTTCTATAAGAGATACTAATTCCTTGTCGATTTCTTCTACCCATATTTGATCCATTGATATCCAAACTATTTCTATTAAATACAATAGCTCTTAATTTTCTATTTCTGGTTAAGATGAATTCTATATTTAAATCTGGAAGCCACTGGAAATTACCATTTTGAATAGTGGAGGTATTTCTGATATTAAAATCCAAATCGCCGCCAATATTCACAATAATTTTATCATTCAAAAAGCTCCTTCCTAATTTAAGATTCACTCTTTGACGATCTATTCTGTTGGCATTTAAAGCAATTCCGCCACCAGTAGGATCTAATAAATTACCGCTATTGTATACATTTGATCCCACATCAAATCTTAAACTCTTGTCTCCAGTCACTTTGGCCAAGAATCCGGTAATGGATTTATTAATTTCTTTTGCCAGTAATTGAGAAATGGTATTAATACCAATAGAAGTGGCTGTATATGCATTGCTGGTATTGTTATTACTAAAGCTTACCGGTGCAAATGCATTGAATACAATTAGGAATGAAACTTGTTTTAAAATTTCATTATCATCTCTTTCTAATCTTGAAATAAATTGAGAGAATTCATTGTCAGAACTAATAGGATTTCCTTGAGGAAAAGCCAAGCTAAACTTAATGGATGGGCTAGATAATTTATTTCTCAAAGCGGCAATTACAAATACATTACCACGATAAGTTCTTACAGCATTACTAAAATTAGCTGAGCCTACTAATTCATTTAAGCTAACTCTTTCTGCAGTGTATCTAGCATCTACATGAATGTCTGCATTCAAAGGATCTCCAGTCCATTCTATGAAATTTCCTGCTTCTGGAATTAACTCAAATGGTTTCTTGATGAAGGATTGGAAATTGAAATCATATTTACCAGATTCTATATTATACTTACCTCTGATAGTAAGAGGTTCAATATTTCCCATTCTTAATTTCAATCTACCATTACCCACTGCTTTAATGACATCCCCGGTTAGGTCATCAAATATTAAATCAATTTGAGTTTTATTATTTGCTGTAACATCTAAATCTACAACTAAATTAAAGCTTGGTATATCGGCACTTTTAATGGCTGTTTTGCCATATTTTTTAAATACAATAAATTCTGATTTACCGGTTTCTTTACTAGTAGTATTGGGTAAATAAATATGCGAGCTGTCATTCACATCTGCATTAATCACCATTTTAATGTTCTCTTCTGGGCCTTTAATGGTCATAGATGCTTTACCCACTGCCTTTCCGTAGAAATAGGGGTTGTCAATAGCTTCCATATTGAGCAATTCTGTTTTTGGACTACTCATTTCCATATCATACACCAAGTGTTTAAATCCTTGCTCTAGAATTTTACCTTTAAATTGAATAGGTCTATTGAATCTATCTTTTAATTGCACATTACCAAAATCAATCCCCTCATTATTGAATACAATTTTAGCACTATCGATAAAATAGGGCACTTTGGTATAATCCACTATAAAAGATGCTTTATCCAAAGTGGCTTCTCCCAACAAATAAGGGTTCTCAATTCTGCCACCAAAATGTATTTGACCACTAGCTCTTCCTTTGAGTTGTTTTAATACTCCACCAATAAATTGTTCTACTAATCCAAAATTGGAATGATTTAAATATAAAGTAGCGTCCAATGGGTTGAGGGAATCTTTGATATTGTATGATCCTTTTGCACTTAAATTGTAACCAATGTTTGGAGCGGATAATTCAAAAGGTACTTGGCCTGATTGTTGGACATATCCAATATTGGCCTTGGTTAAGCCTATGAGTTCGCTGTTAAAACTAAATTGATCAATATTCAATTGAGAACCTAACTGAAAGTTGTCATACACATTATTTAACTGAACAGACCCATTGGTTAAACCTTCTAAACTAGGGTAGCTAAAGAATACTTTGGTTAAATCTCCTAAAATTAGCTGCTTAATATTTAATTGTAAGCTATTGTTATTGGATCCGCTAATGACAGCTATTTCTTGTAATCCTTGAGTCAATTTAAAATTCTTTGCAAAAGTATTGTTCTTACGTATACTTAATTGGCCTCCATTTTCAATCGTCCATTTTTTTTGATTTAACACAAAATAGGAAGGTGTCCACTGGATACTCAATCCATCAGCATAGGTATTGATAGCGCCATTTAAATGGATGGATTCTAATGCTGATTTACTTGAAGCATCAAAAGCGATTTTTGAAACATCATTGCTGGTAGCTATGTTAATGTTGGGCTGAATAAAATTAAAACTATCTGTTAGGTTTGCGCTTGATGCATTAAAATGAACAAATAAAGAATCCTTAGTACCTCTAGCATCTATGAATCCTTTTCTAATACTATATGCTTTCCATTGAGCATATGGGATAGATCCCTTGGCGATAATGGTTTTATTAATGGTATTTAAAGAGCCATTCAATTGAACATTATTGAAACCTGAGAAATCAGGATTAAATATTCTAATATAAGGTTCTAAATAGTTGGATTTAATACTAAAATCTAGCTGCTGATTTGTGGGAGTATTTTTAGGGGCAGGAATATAAGTTGGAAGATAATTTCTGATAAAGTACTGAACACTTGCAGGTAAATGTACAATATCAAATTTTCCTTGAATACTTGCTTGTAAGTCATCACTCGCAATACGAATGATTTTATTCCCTCGATCTATACTAGAACTCAATGTTAAAGAGTCAAAATTAATGTTGGATAATGTACTTTTTAATTGACCGTTATATAATTTAGCAGCACCAGCAAAGTTGTCGATATTATTCCCCTTGAAGTTTACATCTATTACCCCTGTTAACTGAATAGGGTTATTGGTGAAGTTCAATTCTTTAAAATTAGCATTGATTAAATCACCTACAGCATTGTAACTAGGTAATTCGTTTTTAAAATCAATTTGCACATTGCTATATAAATTAATGTGGGGATCTTTTATTTTAAATATACCATCAAAGGCTTTTTTCTGTAGTACACCATTGGTATTAATATGTGTGTACACATATTTTTTGTACTCTAGTGAATCTATTGATCCTTCAATATTGGTTTTAATTTTTTCTAATGAAAAAGAAGTTCCAGCAATTTTACCATTAAAATTCAACCAGCCTAATTCTTGAATAGCTAATAACTTACCTATATTAAAATGTGAGGTAGTAAGTTTTCCTTCGTAAATGGGTTCTGCGTTAATAGGGAATTGAATTCTTATTGCTGTATTAGCATTTCCTAATGCAGATTGTATATTAGCATCTGCTACAAAGTCGTACAAAGTTCCATTAAACTTACCTTGGAAAATTAGGTTGCCTAATTGATTTACTTGTAAATCTTTGATTAAACTTAAACTTGGAATCCATTGTAATAAATCTGGGTAATTGGTTTTAGCAAAGACCTCACTAAAATTTATTTGTGTAGTGCGCATTTCAGGAATACCTTTCATGCTAAAATTGCCTTTCACAAAGGAATTATTGTATTGTGCGCTTAAACCTTCCGTTTTAAAATCCGCAACAGTTCCATTGAATTTAAAACTAGTAGATACTTTTTGGTGGATATTGGTTAATTCAGGTGCAAAGAATGCAATATCATCAGATGCCACTTGTGCATTGATTAAATGTGCCCTCATATTCACTTTGTGAATGTAATCGCTAAAGTCTTCAACTAAGTCTTTGTACTCCATGGCATAGTAGGGGCCAAGAATACTTTTGTTGGTTTTTAGATATAATTTATTTAACTCCATTATTTGTGGAGTCATTCTAAATTGTGTTTTTAATTGCTGAATAGCAAAGCCAGATCTTTCTTTGGTGCTTAAAACTACTTTTGCTTTAATGGTATCTTTTATGAAACTTGCGTTTTCGATTTGCGCGTTGAGTTCATTAAGTCTTATATGATATCCATCAAATTGAGGGGTGGGTTTTGCAAAATCATTTTCTATCCAGAGTTTACCTTGTGTAATCTTTATTTCTTTTGCAAGAATGATGGTATTGGGGTTTCCAAAGTACAATTCGTCTATTGGATGAATTGTTTTCTTTTTATTGGGTATATTTTTACGAAGTCCCTTTTTATTTTGAATGGTATAAAAAGGTTTATTGGCTACTAATTGATCAATTTGTATAAGACTGTCATTGAATTGGCTAAAATTAGCTATGATATTAGCCGATTTTAAATGCATGCTTTGACCCACCCATTCATCATCTTGTACAAAATCAATTTGAGCAATTTCTATTTTCTTTAAATCATAACCCTTATTCTTTTTCTGCCCACCCTTATTCAAGAAATCTAAAAGAAACTGGTAATTCCATTGCTCAGTGTTTCGATGTAAATGAATCTTCGTTCCTTCAAGGCCAATGTATTTGATAATAGGAGTAGTGGTGGAGAAAAAGATGTCAGAGATTCTTAGTTTTAAAGTATGCGTGTAAACTAGGGTATCTTTTTGTTGATCTCTAATAAGCACATCTTGCAGGTCAAGACGATTGAATAAAGCAAAGCCCACTTTGCCCACTTTAACTTCAGTATTCAACGAAGAGGATAGGGTTTGGGTAGCTTTTTGAATTAATTTATTTTGTACCCAAGGAATTTGAATAAACAGATACAAAAGCAGGATTAAGCCTACTATAGAAGCTAGTAAAATTCTAATAAAACGAAGCTTATTGGGGTGCAAAATCTGTTTTTGTAAAAGTACAAAAAAACACTAGAACCCAGCTACGCTATCATCGCCTCTTTTATCCCCAGCAGCTTGTCTTTTACCATTTTTAAGAATCACTACACCATCCATTCTACCAAAATATCCTCTTTTAGCGGTAGTATAACCCATTGCTTTTAAAGCTTCAATGGTAGCTTCTGGGAAATCTACTTCAAATGCAATATTATCTGGCATCCATTGGTGGTGAAATCTAGGTGCATCAATAGCAGCTTTTAAACTCATTGAATGATCGATCATGTTTACCAAACCTTCATATACCTGATTGGGAATGGTAGTTCCACCTGGTGTACCAATGCTTAAATAAGGTTGATTATTTACAGTAACTAGGGTAGGCGTCATAGAACTTAACATTCTTTTTCCTGGTTGAATAGCATTGGCTTCTCCACCAATCGCACCATACATATTAGGAACGCCTGGCTTGATGCTAAAATCATCCATTTCATTGTTTAATAAAAATCCTGCACCTGCTACAATGGTTTTATTGCCGTATGTATCGTTTAAGGTAGTGGTAATCGCTACCATGTTTCCCTTTGCATCAATCACGCTAAAATGCGTTGTTTGTTCGCTTTCATATGTTTTACCAGCTTGAATATTTTTGCTTTGTCCTGCAACACCTACTTGATAATCTTTCATTCTTTGCTGAGCATATTCATTGCTAATTAAAGTTTTGGTAGGCACTTTATAGAAGTCTGGATCACCCATATGTTCTGCTCTATCTGCATATGCTCTTCTCTGTGCTTCTACCATTAAACTTACCGCTGCTGGACTATTAGTGCCCATTTTTTGGACATCAAATGGTTGAATCATTTGTAACATCTGTGCGATCAAAATACCTCCACTACTTGGAGGTGCAAAACTGATGATATGATGCCCTCTGTAATCAAATTCTAAAGGAGTTCTGTATTTTGCACGATAGTTCTTTAAATCTTCATGACTAATAATTCCTTTACTAAAACCCATTTCTTTTACAATCAAATCGGCAGTTTTACCTTCATAAAATCCAGCCAATCCCTTTTTCTGAATGCGCTTTAATGTATTTGCTAAATCTGTTTGAATGAGTGTATCTCCCGCTTTCCATTGTTCTTTTTGGGTAAAAGCACTTGGAGCAGAACTATTTTTTAAAAATTGTGCCCTGGTAGCATTCAATCCTCTTGCTTCTTTCTCTGTTAATATATAACCATAAGCAGCTAACTCAATGGCAGGTTGAATCAATTTGGCCATTGACATGGTCGCGTATTGATGAATTTCAAACATACCAGCCACCGACCCTGGAATACCACTTGCTGATGCACCATCTCTTGAAAGGGTATTAGAAGGATTGCCTTTTTCATCTAAATACATATCTCTATGTCCTTTGCTAGGGGCAGCTTCCCTAAAATCCACTCCGATTAATTGTCCATCTACATTTCTAGACAACATAAAGCCTCCACCTCCAATATTACCTGCTCCAGGATGAACCACAGCTAAACTAAACTGCATGGCAATAGCCGCATCGTAAGCATTACCACCATCTTGCATAATGGCAGCGCCCACCATACTTGCAAGCGGATGCGCACTCGTTACAGCAGCATGTTCAAATTCAGCTTCTTTTACCAATTGATAATTATAGGGATTGATTTGAGGGTGTTTTTTAAAGAATTTTTGAGCAATGCTTGTTGTTGTATTGGCTACAAAAAAACAAAGCAATAAAATAGGGGCAAAGGTCTTGATCATATTCGCAATTTGAACCGTTAAATTACTTAATTTTAAGCTTATTCAAGCGATATTTTTTTAATAAAAACCAACCTTATATGAACCTTGTTGCTGCAAAATGGAAAGGATTGATTGCACTATTAATTTGCCCTTTATTGGCATTTTCTCAATTACAAAGTCCTGCAGAATTTTTAGGATATCAAGTGGGCACTCGTTTCACCAGACACCATCAAATTGTAAGTTATTTTAATGCAGTTGCTAAAGCAGCACCTGAAAAAGTAAAGTTAATGCCCTATGGTAAAACTAATGAAGGAAGAGACTTATTGGTTGCAGCAATTAGTTCGCCAGAAAATATGGCCCAATTAGAAAATATCAGAAAGCATAATCTGGGATTAACAGAAGGCACAGTGGATGATTTGAAGCAGCCAGCAATTGTTTGGTTAAGTTATAATGTACATGGAAATGAACCAGCTTCTTCTGAAGCAGCTATGCTCACTTTATTTGCGCTATTGGATCCATCTAATAAAAAATCTGCTGAATGGTTAGAGCATGTGGTGGTGATGATTGACCCATGTATTAATCCAGACGGAAGAGATAGATATGTAAATTGGTATAATAACGCAGTAGGAACTCATTCATACAATGCTGATCAACAGGCAAGAGAGCATATGGAGCCCTGGCCCTCAGGTAGAACCAATCATTATAATTTTGACTTAAATAGAGATTGGGCTTGGCAAACACAGGTAGAAACAAAACAAAGAATCCCATTGTACCAACAATGGTATCCTCAAGTGCATGTGGATTTTCATGAGCAAGGGTATAATGAGCCTTATTATTTTGCACCAGCAGCAGAGCCATTACATGTGTTATTGACGCCATGGCAAAAAGATTTTCAAGATCAAATTGGTAAAAATCACGCTAAATATTTTGACCAAAACAATTGGTTATTTTTTACCAAAGAAAGATTTGATTTATTGTATCCATCCTATGGAGATACTTATCCAATGTATAATGGTGCTATTGGAATGACTTATGAGCAAGGTGGAATCAGTGCAGGATTGGGAGTACAAGATAAAAATAACGATACGGTTACATTAGTGGGTAGAGCCTTGCATCATTTTACAACGGGCATGTCTACGGTTGAAATCAGCGCAATGAACCATCAAAAATTAATCACTGAGTTCAAAAAATATTATCAAAATAGTAGGGCGGGAAATCATGGAATGTATCAAACTTATTTGATGACTTCTTCTTCTGCTCATAAAATAAAAGCTATTGCAGATGTTTTGAAAAAGAACAATATTCAATTTGGCACTTATACAGGCGGCAATGGATTAAAGGCATTTGATTATCATACTAAATCAGAAGGTAATTATACCAATGAGGGATATACTATTGCTGTTGCTGCAGCACAAGTGCATGGGGTATTGGCAAGTGTTTTATTGGATCCAATTACACAGGTGAATGATTCAAATACATATGATATTACTGCATGGTCTTTACCTTATGCTTTTGGAGTGCATGGTTTTGCTACTAAAGAAAAGTTAGCTCATTCAAATAGTTTTAATTTACCTACCTATACCATTGCTTCTACTAATTATGGTTATTTAATTCCTTACAATAGTTTTAGCACAGCTAAAGTATTGGCACAATTATTATCTAAGCATATAAAAGTGAGGTATGCAGAAAAAGCATTTACTACTGCAGGAAGAAATTTTGAGAAAGGTACTTTGATGGTATTAAAGACAAGCAATAGCGCTAATTGGGCTGCAGATACCAAAGCAATTTGTGAAGCAGCGGGTGTAGAAGCTGTAGCTGTGTCTACAGGTTATTCAGAAAAAGGTGCTGACTTTGGGTCTCCTTTAGATAAAATGATTAATCACGCACCAAAAGTGGCCTTATTAACTGGCGAGGGAGTTTCTGCATTAGCAGCTGGGGAGGTTTGGAATTATTTTGAACAACAATTGAACTATCCAATCACACAACTTACTTATTCCATGATGGGAAGAATTGATTTAAATAAGTATGATGTAGTGATTGTGCCAGAAGGTCAATACCGTGACCTGAATTCAAAACCAATGGCAGATAAGTTTCAAGCATTTGTGAAAAAGGGCGGCGTTTTAATTGCTTTAGAAAGTGCTGCGCAACAATTTGCATCCAATGCTGATTGGGGTATAAAAATGAAAGAATTACCTACTCCTTCAAAACCTACTGTGAATGATTTAGCTAAATACGGTGAAAGAGTACAAGATCAATTAATGTATTCTAATCCAGGTGCTATTTACAAAGTGCATTTAGATGATACCCATCCAATTGGTTTTGGAACCAATGGTATTTATTATGATTTAAAACAAGATATGACATTATATGAGCCAAGTAGTGACTTGTGGAATGTTGGTGCTATTAAAAAAGATAGTTACGTAACTGGTTTTGTTGGTGTAAAAGCAAAATCAGCGATTCAAGAAGGGGTGGTGATAGGTGTAAAAGAAATGGGTGCTGGTAAATTTGTTTTTATGGCAGACGATCCCATTTTTAGAAATTTCTGGGAAGCTGGGAAGCTGATTTTAGCAAATGCAGTTTTCTTAAATGGTAAATAATTTGAATGATTAATTAGTTATATGAAGAAGTTATTATTGTTGATTGTTGGTTTTGGGTGTTTCAATGGTTCAATACAAGCTCAGCAAAATGCTGCATCTATATATGCAGGTATTAAAAAGCTAGGGGTAATGGGATCTGTATTATATATCGCTGCACATCCAGATGATGAGAACAATAGTTTCTTACCTTATTTAACGAAGGAGAAAAATTATAGAACAGCATATTTGAGTTTAACCAGAGGGGATGGAGGTCAGAACTTGATTGGAAAAGAACAAGGTATAGAATTGGGATTAATTAGAACACAGGAACTGCTTGCTGCTAGAAGAATTGATGGTGCTGAACAATACTTCTCTACAGCCTATGAATTTGGATATAGTAAATCTGCAGAAGAAGCTTTGACCATTTGGGATCATCAAAAAGTATTGAGTGATGTGGTTTGGGTGATTAGACAATTTCAGCCAGATATCATTATCACCAGATTTCCCGGTGATGCAAGAGCTGGACATGGTCATCATGCTGCCTCTGCAATTATTGCTAATGAAGCATATTTAGCAGCAGCTGATCCAAATCAATTTCCTGAACAATTAAAAAGAGGGGTAACTGCTTGGAAAGCTAAACGCATTCTTTGGAATACCTTCAATTTCGGATCAGTCAATACAACCAATAACAATCAATTCAAATTAGAAGTAGGTGGATACAATGTGATTGAAGGAAAAAGTTACGGCGAAATTGGAGCAGAAGCAAGAACCATGCACAAAAGCCAAGGTGAAGGTAGACCAAGAAGAAGAGGAGCAAGTTTTGAATTTTTTGAAACAACTGGCGGCGAAGCCCCAACAAAAGATTTAATGGATGGTATTGATATTGGATGGTCAAGATTAGGTGCGACATCTATTCAAACAGAAGTGAATAATATAGTAAAGCAGTTTCAAATTGATCAACCTTCTGCTATTGTACCATCTTTAGTGTCCTTGTATACCAAAGTAAAAAGTTTACCGAGTAGTGTTTGGAGCAATTATCAATTACAACAAATTCAATCTTTGATTAAAGATGCTTCAGGGATTTACATGGAAGCAAGTACTCAAAAAGCACAGGTAATCCCTGGAGAAACTTTAAGTGTTCAAGTATTGATTAATCAAAGATCTTCTGTGAATACGCAATTGGTTAAACTACAGCTGCCTTCTAAGGATAGCTTAATGCAAAAAACATTAAGTAATAATCAAAATACCAATATTGATTATAGTTTTAAAGTACAAACGAATACAGCCATCTCTCAGCCCTACTGGTTGGTTCAGCCAAAAACAGAAGGCATGTTCTTGGTAAATGATTATGCTTTCATTGGTAAGGCAGAGAATGATCCAGCTTTTACGGTAACTGCACAAATGAATATAGAAGGGGTTGATTTTTCTTTTATACAACCTATTCAATATAAATATACAGATCCTACCAAAGGGGATGTTTATCAACCATTGGCGGTAATTCCTGCAAAAGAAACCAAATATGATAAGGAAGTCTATTTGATGAGATCCAAAAATCCTATTGAAATAAGTTACCAGCAAATAGATCATCAAGGAGCTACCGTTCAAAAATCAATATCCATCAAAAATTCCAATGAATCTTTACCGACCAATAGAAATGATATTTATAGAAAGACCATTCAATATGATCATATCCCTACTTTAAATTATTTTACTACTGCTAATACTAAAATTGTACCTATAAATGTTAATACAAAAAAAGCCACTGTTGGATATATAGATGGTGCTGGGGATAAATTGCCTGAAGCTTTAACCGAATTAGGGTATCATGTGGTGATGTTAAAAGAAGCTGATATCAATAAAGCCACCCTTGCTGGTTTAGATGCGATTGTGGTGGGTATCAGAGCTTACAATATGTTTGAGTGGATTTCAGAAAAAAATGAGATCATTAATGAGTACATTCAACAAGGTGGTAATTATATTGTACAGTATTTGAAAAGTAATCAGGTTGGAATTAATAAAGTAAAAGTAGGGCCTTATGCATTTTCTGTAAATGGTTCAAGAAGAGTAACCCAAGAGAATGTGCCTGTAGATTTTGTTTTGCCCAATCATCCTGTATTGAATACTCCTAATAAAATAAGCAGTGATGATTTTATGAATTGGGTACAAGAACGAAGTACTTACCAAGCTGAAAATATAGATCCGCACTTTGAAATGCCCTTGTCGATGCATGATGCCAATGAACCTGCATCAAATGGTAGTTTATTGATTGCGCCTTATGGGAAAGGCAATATGGTATATGCAAGTATTACCTTATTTAGACAATTGCCTGCAGGTAATCCAGGTGCTTATAAATTATTAGCGAATTTGGTAGAATTGCCGAAGCGCTAAGGCTAAAAAATTACTTGGATTCATCACCCAACCATTTCATTTTGGTGGCGATGAAGTATACAATTAAACCTAAGCTAATAACAGTCAATCCACCCAACATCATTTTTTGTCCTGTAGAAATAAAAATAGTTACCCATATAGCTACTGCAATCAGTAATGGGATGGGGTAGAGTGGCATTTTCCATGGGAAAAAATCTTTCCCTTTTCTTTTTACCAATAACATTAATCCAATGGCTTGTCCAATAAATTGTATCAATATTCTCATTGCCAATATGGCGTCAATCACTTCTTTTAGTCTAAATAGTAAACTAAAAATAAATGCAATTCCACCTAATACTAATAAAGATCTATGAGGGAAATGTAATTTGGGATGTAGTTCTGCAAAATAAGAGAAGAATGAATTGTCTTTTGCAGCTGCATAAGGAATTCTGCTGTATCCAAGCGTTGCTGCAAATAAAGAAGCAAATGCTACTAATAAAATTAAGATAGTCACAATAGCGCCTGCATTGGCACCATACAATGCCTGTATATAAGCACTTACTACATATTTACTTTCTACTATGGTTTCAAAAGGTAATACACTGGCTACACTGACATTCATTGCTAAATATAAAATAGCAATCCCTGTTATAGAGATAAACATACTTCTTGGGATATTCTTACTAGGATTTTTAATCTCACCTCCTAAATGACATACATTATAATATCCAAGGTAGCTGTAAATGGTTTTTACACTCGCAAAACCCAAAGCTGCAGCAAAGCCATGCTTCATTTCAAAACCATCATTGATATGTTGAATAGGTGCCAAGAAATTTCCATGAGCAATACCGCCAAAAATAATCCATAACATAGTGGTTAATACACCTACCCATAAAAACACAGAAATCTTTCCAATAGATTCAATTTTTCTGTACAGTAATGTAATAACCAAAATCACTACTGATCCACTTACTATCTTTTCTTGTATAAAGGAGAAATGAAAAAAGTAATTTGCGTATTGAGAAAATCCGATAGCGGCAGATGCAATTACTAAAGGAGCTTGTATCATCGTTTGCCAAACAAATAAAAAGCTCATGAGTTTGCCCCATTTCTTTCCGTATCCTTCTTTTAAAAAATGAAAACTACCACCCGCCATCGGTAATGCTGCACCTAATTGACTCCAAACCATTGCATCTAAATAAGATAAAACGGCACCTGCAATCCAAGCATATAAAAAATAAGGTCCCCCCATAATTTGTGCCACTACACTTAATACAACGAATGGCCCAATACCTACCATATCAATCATGTTAATGGCAGTTGCATGTAAAAGACTTAATTTGCGCTCCAGTTTGACATTCATACTATATCTAGTATATTTAGTGAATAGAACAACAAGATAATACAATTACTAAAAACAATGGACGCTAAGTTTAAAACGGCAGATTGGGCAATGGGGGCTAGTATCTATGAAGTGAATATCCGACAGTACACCATAGAGGGAACTTTTAAAGCTTTTGAATCACATATTCCAAGATTAAAAGACATGGGGGTGGATATTTTATGGTTAATGCCCATTACGCCTATTAGTCAAGTTGGAATGAAAGGAAGCTTAGGTAGTTATTATGCTTGTAGTAGTTACACGAAGATTAATCCTGCGTTTGGAAAAGAAGCCGATTTAATTTCTTTAATCCAAAAAGCACATTCTTTGGATATGAAAGTCATCATAGATTGGGTGGCAAATCATACTGGTAGACATCATGAATGGATGGAGCATCATCCTGATTGGTTTTCTCAAGATGCAGAGGGAAATTTTACAGAAAGAAATGGTTGGGAGGATGTGGTGGATTTAAATTTTCAAAATACAGCAATGAGGGCTGCATTGCAACAAGCCATGCATTATTGGGTAAATCAATTTGATATAGACGGATTTAGATGTGATATGGCACATTTGGTTCCGTTGGATTTTTGGAAAGCCGTTAGAACTTCTTTTCAAGATGCAAAACCTTTGTTTTGGTTGGCCGAATGCGAAGTGAAAGAATATCATGAAGTATTTGATGCTACTTATGCTTGGCATTGGATGCATGTGTCTGAAAAATTAGCAAGAGGCGAAGCTGGGGTACATGATATTTATAATGTCTTACACGATTACGCGCAATATCCCGCAGGTGCAATCAAGTTATTGTATACCAGTAATCATGATGAAAATAGTTGGAACGGGACTGAATATGAAAAATATGGTCCAGCAGCAAAGCCATGGGCCGTATTCGCAAATACTTGGAAGGGGATGCCATTAATGTATAGTGGGCAAGAATTGCCTAATACCAAAAGGTTGCAATTTTTTGACAAGGATCCCATTCATTGGAATTCCACACCAGCATTGCATGATTTTTATAAAACCTTATTTCAGTTAAGAAAGGATTATTCATCCATAGTATATGGGGATACTTTTATTTTACCTAGCTCAGATCACAATGTGATGGCCTATATAAGGCACCATCAAGATCAAGTGGTTTTAGTAGTATTGAATGTTTCTAAGGAGCATGTCACCATCCAATGCAATCATGATTTATTAAAAGGGCATTTTAAACAGGTATTCTCAGGAATGCAATATCCTTTTGATGGATATGTTTCTTTTGAATTAATGCCTGGAGATTATTTTGTGTATATTAAATCTTAGCTATTTCGCTTTTCATGTTGGTAAGCGATGAACTCCATCATTTCGCTTAAATCAAAACTACTTAGGTTCTGACTTGCTTTTAATCCAGCTTTCTGAGCCACTAGTATACCATATTTGCAATCATCAAATCCATCAATTTCATGGGCATCTGGGTCAATAGAAATTAAGACATCCTTACTCACCGCTTCTTCGATATATCTCCAATCCATATCCAATCTTCTTGGATGCGCATTCAATTCCAATACTACATTATTTGCTGAGCAGGCTTCAATTAAGCTTGAGTGATCAACTGGGTAACCTTTTCTACTTAATAATAAACGGCCAGTAGGGTGCCCTAGAATGCTTGTATAAGGGTTTGCTACTGCATTCAATAAACGCATCATGGCTTTTTCCTCTGTCATTTTTAAATTGGAATGCACAGAAGCAATCACGATATCGAATAAGTCTAAAATTTCGTCTGGGTAATCTAAACTCCCATCATTTAAAATATCGGATTCAATACTTTTAAAAATTACAAAGGGGGCTAATTTTTTATTTAAAGCATCTATTTCTTTATGTTGAGCGATAATTCTTTCTGCAGATAAACCATTTGCATAAAAAGCAGATTTAGAGTGGTCGCTGATGACCAAGTATTCATAGCCTTTTGCAATAGCTGCCTTAGCCATCTCTTCGATAGAATGAATGCCATCACTCCAGGTGCTATGTGAATGGATGATCCCTTTAATATCTGATAATTGTATTGGTGCAGGTAAGCTTTTTTTATTAGCTACTTTATTGATAATTGATGGAAGCTCTCTTTGCGCTGCTGGAATAAAGCCTAAATCTAATGCTTGGAAAATCTCTTGTTCTTCTTTAAATGGGGTAGTTTCCAATTTTGCTGCGGCATAATTAGGTAAAGCTTGAATAGATTCCCAAAAAGAAGGGCTTGAATTGAGTTTGAACTCATTGAAAATAAATTGATTAGCATCAGAAAAATACCATCTTATTTCAAATTGATCTGCTCCTTTTGAACTTAAAAAGTCTTTTTGGGACTTGCAATCAAATTTTTTATCAGTCAACCATGTGGATAATTTTTCTGAAGAAAGGGTAGTGAGTACCTCCAAAAAGTCCAAACTTTCCATTTGTCTGGCATATCCACCCACAATGGAATGTTGTTCGTTGGAAAAATTTTGCCTTAATGCGACTAACAAAGAATCAGTAATATTTTCTAATTCTTGGTATAAATAACTTCCTTGATGTTGTAAATAAAATACTAATGCCTCTTTAATATTTTGTTGTGTCTTCGCACCAAAACCTTTGTAGTTGATCAATCTATTTTCTTCACATGCATACAATAATTCACCCACAGATTCTATTTCTAATTCTTTCCAAATAGTGGCAATTTTTTTTGGACCTAATCCTTTTATTTTTATCATCTCCAAAATTCCAGGAGGTGTTTTTTGAATATAGTCATCTAATAAGTCAAGATGTTTTGTAGAAATAATTTGTTGTATTTTTTTTCCAATTGCTTCTCCAATTCCTCTAATTGAAAATAATTGGGCAGGGTCCATTTCAGTCACTGGTTCAGTTAGCTTATCTAGCGTGAAAGCCGCGTTGGAGTAAGATTTGATCTTAAAGGGATTTTCCCCATGAATATCCATTAATTTACTGAGTAAGGTAAAATATTCAGCAATCTCATAATTATGCATGAGGTCAAAGTTAATTAAAAAATAGGGAGTGTTTTGGAGACTCTATAGGAATGCAAAAAAAATCCCCCCGAGTAATCGGAGGGACTTTGAATATTATCCGAGGATAATTATTTCTTTTTAGCAGCTTTCTTCTTAGGAGCAGCTTTCTTAGCAGCTTTCTTCTTAGGAGCAGCTTTTTTAGCAG
>JAFMEV010000073.1 GCA_017856545.1 Chitinophagaceae bacterium | reverse complement strand
GGCAGCAAGAAGCTCTCATATTGTGCTGAAAGCAATAAGTAAATAAATAGTAAGCAAATCACGAAAATGAAAATAGATTCATTGCCCTGTTCTGCCTGATCTTTTGAAGAACCTGCCCAGTCATAATCATATCCTTTAGGAAGTTTTGCTATTGCAGTTGCTTTGATGGCATCAATGGCTTGACCACTACTAAATTTCTTCTCTGGCTCACCATTAATTATAGCAGAGGGGTACATATTGTACCTAGTTACTTGCTCAGGGCCATATATTTTTTCAATTGTTAAAAAACTTGACACAGAAACCATTTCTCCATTTCTATTTTTAACATTCAATTTTAAAATATCTTCTGGATGAGCTCTGAATTCAGGAGCCGCTTGAACCATTACACGATATAATTGACCAAATCGAATAAAATTGGTTGCATACTCACTACCTAAAAATGTTTGAAGACTATTTAAGATATCATCTACAATCACATTTTTTTGAGCTGCTTTAGTGTAATCAATGTTCACCATATATTGAGGGAAGGATGCATCAAAAGAAGTATAAGTATTTCTTAATGCTGTATCTTTATTTAACTCAGCAACGAAATCATTGGTCACTTTTTCAAATGCTTTCAAATCTCCTTTACCAGTTTTATCCAATAATCTTAATTCAAATCCGCTAGCATTACCGTAACCAGGCACTGGTGGAGGAGTAAAAAATTCAATTTTTGCATCTTGAATATTCTTAGTTTTATCTTTTAATATTTCGATGATTTCTTGATCGGTATACTTTCTTTTATCCCAGTTTTTTAAACTAATTAAGTTCATCCCGAAATTAGCGCCAGTTCCATCTGTTAAAACATTAAAACCAGCTAGGGTAGAAACAGAACTTACCATATCTAATTCATTTGCCACTAATTGTATGGCGTCTACAACTTTTTCTGTTCTTTCTAATGTTGCACCAGATGGTGATGTGATATTTGCATAAATAGTACCTTGATCTTCGTTAGGAATAAATCCATTAGGTAATATTTTTCCTAAAACTCCAGTAATTAAACATAAGGCAATTAATGAACCATAAATGACAACTCTTTTATTAGAGATTAATTCAATAATCCATTGAAACTTATTTTCTACTTTATCGTATCCATTATTGAATCCTTTTAAAAATTTAGTAAGCCAGTTATTTGAACTAGATGCTGAATCATGTGGCTTTAGTAATAAAACACATAGAGCAGGTGTAAGTGTTAAGGCAACTATACCTGATAATACAATGGCAACGGCCATTGTCAAAGAGAACTCTCTATAAAAAATGCCAGTTGGTCCAGGAATAAATGATACAGGAATAAATACTGCAGACATTACCAATGTGATACCAATGATTGCTCCAGAAATTTCCTTCATAGCTTCGTCAGTGGCAACTGCAGGAGTCATGTGTAATTTCTCCATTTTAAAGTGGACTGCTTCCACTACTACTATAGCATTATCCACTACAATTCCAATAGCTAATACCAACGCAAATAAAGTGATTAGATTCAAAGAGAATCCAAAAAACTGCATAAACAAGAAAGTTCCAATAAGTGATACCGGAACAGTTAATGCAGGTATAAGGGTAGATCTCCAATCTTGTAAAAAGATAAATACTACTAAAGAAACTAATAAAAAGGCCTCTAATAATGTTTTTAATACTACTTTGATGGAAGCGTTTAAGAAATTAGATACGTCATAGCTTACTGTGTAATCTATATCTGCATTAAAATTTTTCTTCAGCTCATCCATTCTTTTTTTGATGTTGCTAATTACTTCATTGGCATTGGTCCCTGGTCTTTGTTTTAATAATACGGCTGCAGATGGTTTACCATTTTCTTTAGAAATAACATCATATTCTTGAGACCCTAGTTCAATTTCTGCAACATCCTTTAATTTTAATAAAGCGCCATCAGAAGTGCTTTTAATAATGATATTTTGGTATTGTTCTTCTGTATTAAATTTTCCAATGTATTTTAAAACATACTGTAAAGATTGTGGTCTTTTTCCTGAAGCGTCGCCCACTTTTCCTGGAGCAGCTTCAATATTTTGTTCTTTCAAGCTATTGATAATATCCTGACTAGAGACATTATAAGCATGCATCTTTACTGGGTTTAACCAAATACGCATTGAGTACTCACGCATTCCCATAATATCTGCAAAACCTACACCCTCAATTCTTTTTAACTCAGGTAAGATATTGATGTCTGTAAAATTGTACAAAAACTTTTCATCAATACTGCTATCGTTACTTAGTAAGTTTAAATACAATAACATACTGTTCTGAACTTTTTCCACAATTACCCCAGCTTTAACAGCTTCTTGTGGTAATTCATCTAATGCAGAGGATACCCTATTTTGTACGTTTACCGCAGCCAATTCTGGATCTGTGCCTGATTTAAATACAATATTAATAACACTTGTACCATCATTACCAGAAACAGAAGACATATAGGACATTCCAGGAACACCATTGATAGCTCTTTCCAAGGGAGTCACTACTGCTTTCACACAGGTTTCTGCATTCGCGCCAGTATATTTTGTAGTTACCGTTACTTCAGGGGGAGCGATATTTGGAAACTGCGTAATGGGTAATTGCGTTAAAGCAATAATCCCAAGTAACAAAATAAAAATAGAAATAACAATAGATAAAACCGGCCTCTCCGTAAATTTTAATGTCATAATACTTAGTTTTTAATAAGCTTATATTTTACTTTATCACCAGTTTTAATACTTTGAATTCCCTCATAAATCAATTTATCTTCCTTTGTTAAATCCTTGTCTAAAACAAAGTAGTTGCTTAGTCTATTAATTGGGTTAATTTTTTTACTATATACAGTATTGTTTTTATCCACTAAATACACATAGATATTACCTTGAACTTCAAAAGTTGATTTTTGAGGGATAATGATCGCATTTTTATACAGTTTCTTTACTAAAATTTTTCCCGTACCACCTTCTTTTAATAATTTTTCCGGATTGGGAAACTTCGCTCTGAATGCAATGTTTCCAGTTTCTTTATTGAACTCTGATTCAGTGGTTTCAATTGTTCCTTTGTATGGGTAAATTGAGTTATTTGCTAGGGATAAAGTAACTGTATTGTTTTTACTTTTAGATTGAACATAATCTAGGTAATCAATTTCGGATACACTAAAGTAGGCGTATACGGATTCATTATTAGATATAGAAGTTAATAAAGCGCCTTCGTCAATTAGACTACCTTTTTTATTGGGTATACGATTAATAATGCCATCAAATGGGGCTTTAATTTTAGTAAATTCAACATGAAGCAAAGCTTGTTCTTTAGCAACTCTTGCTTCATTCACTTTAGCTTTGTTTATATTTACTTTTGTAGTGATTAAATCCAATTCAGATTTAGATACAATATTTTTATCAAATAATTTTTTAGTGTTTTCAACTTCAATTTCTGAAGCCCTTAATTCAGCGAGTGTACTTTGGATAGCTGCTTCTGCCTTGTGTACATGTTGTTCGTACTCCTTACTATTTAATGTAAAAAGTATTTGGCCTTTTTTTACTTTTTGACCTTCGTCAAGGTAAATATCTTCAACGAATCCTTTTACTTTTGATCGAATTTCAACGTTTTGAAACGAATTTATAGTTGCTGCGTAATCCCTTTCATATGTTGTATCTTTTATGATTGGGTTCACAACTAAATAAGTTTGTTCTTCGTTTTTAACCGTTTTGTCAGAGCATGAAATCAATAAAATTGATAACCATGTACCCCATACCAATGAAGATTTGTTCATTGTGCTGAATTTTGTTTAGAAATAAAAATTGAAAATTTGGTATAGCTGTTTGAAGCTATGAATGCTTAATTAACAAGCATTATATTTGGGCGGTGGTGTAGAAAATTCAGGATGAAACTGAATTTTATCTTTTGAATTACATAATTCAAAAACAATTTTTTGAATATTCAATAAGGCTAATTCCTTATTGTGCGTATTGAATATTTTATTGTCAATATTTTTCTTTTCGTCTTTGGATTCGTCTTCTTTTTCTGGCACATCCTGTTCTTCGGAATTATTGTCCATTAAATCATTTTCACTCTTTTCTTTATTTAAAAAGCTAGACTGAGTAGCATCCATTTTTAATGAAGATATGATCGGCAGGTTTACTAATATTATTTGTAAACATAGTACTAGGCAAATGGCCTTTTTGGTATAATAGAAAATAGCCTCCATAGAGTGTCGCGAAGTTACTTAACTATAACAAAATCAATAAAAAATGGTTTAATAAATACCTAAATTCGATAGTATTTAGCCTATTTTGATCAATTTCCTTTAAAGTGCATGTAAAATCAGCCTTTTTTAGATATTCATTAAGCAGTGGGCTTTTCCGTATTTTTGCACAAAATAGCCCTCCTTGTCAGCACCAGTATTACTTATTACACCACCATTTACTCAACTGAATACACCCTATCCAGCTACTGCTTATTTAAAAGGGTTTTTTAATACCAAAAATATATCATGCGTTCAGGCAGATTTTGGCATTGAAGTCATATTAGCTTTGTTTAATAAAGAGGGGCTTACTCATCTTTTTAGAACCATTGAACAAAAAGAACTTGAGTTAAGCGACAATGCTTTAAGAATAATTGAATTACAAAATCAATACATCCATACCATAGATCAAGTAGTTCAGTTTTTACAAGGAAGACAAAATACTTTAGCGCATAGCATTTGTACCAGAAAATTTTTACCAGAAGCGAATAGGTTTAATCAAATTGATGATTTAAAATGGGCTTTTGGTAGTATGGGTAAACAAGATATGGCAAAGCATATTGCCACTTTATATTTAGAAGACCTAAGTGATTTAATTCAAGAAACAGTGGATGAACATTTTGGTTTTAGTAGATATGCAGAATCATTGGGAAGATCTGCTAATCAATTTGATGAATTATATGAATCTCTTCAACTGCCTTTTACATTTATTGATGAAATTTTGATAAAAATTTTAGCTGAAAGAATTGAATCAGTAAAACCTGAATTGGTTTGTTTGTCTGTACCATTTCCTGGAAATTTATATACATCATTAAGATGTGGGCAGTGGATAAAAAAGAATCATCCAACCATTAAAGTAGCCATGGGTGGAGGTTTTGCTAATACTGAATTAAGATCTTTAAGTGATAAAAGAGTTTTTGAATTTTATGATTTCATTACTTTAGATGATGGCGAAGCGCCATTAGAAGTATTAATTCATTATTTAAATGGCAAAGAAAATATAGAAAATCTAAAGCGTTGTTTCACTTTGGTAAATGATGAAGTTATTTATATCAATAACAGTGCTTGTGCAGATTATAAACAAGGGCAGGTTGGCACTCCTGATTATTCAGGTTTATTATTAGATCAATATATCTCTGCCATTGAAGTAATTAATCCAATGCATAGTTTATGGAGTGATGGAAGATGGAATAAATTAACCATGGCGCATGGATGTTATTGGGGTAAATGCACTTTTTGTGATATTTCATTAGATTATATTAAAAATTACGAGCCCTTAACTGCAGGAATTTTAGTGGATAGAATGGAAGAGTTGATAGCTGCAACGGGTGAGAGAGGTTTTCATTTTGTAGATGAAGCAGCACCGCCTAGTTTAATGAAGGCATTGGCTATTGAAATCATTAAGAGAAAATTAGTAGTAAGTTGGTGGGCTAATGTGAGATTTGAAAAAAGTTTCACTCAAGACCTATGTATATTATTAAGGGCATCAGGTTGTATTGCAGTAAGTGGTGGTTTAGAAGTTGCATCAGATAGATTGTTAGCGCTTATACAAAAGGGGATTACTGTAGCTCAGGTTGCAAGAGTGAGTAAAAACTTTTCCGAATCAGGAATTATGGTGCATGCCTATTTAATGTATGGTTTTCCTACTCAAACAGTACAAGAAACCATTGATTCTCTTGAAATGGTCAGACAAATGTTTGAAACTGGTGTATTACAATCTGCATTTTGGCATTTATTCACTATGACAGCTCATAGTCCTGTTGGTTTAGATCCTGCAGCGTATAAAGTAAAAAAGCAAACAGAAGTAATTGGAACATTTGCAAATAATGATATTCAGCATGAAGATCCAACAGGAGCTAATCATGAATTATTTGGATATGGATTAAAGAAAGCATTATTTAATTACATGCATGGTACTTGTTTTGACTTTCCACTGCATAAATGGTTTGATTTTAAAATCCCTTCTACAACTATTGCAAAAGATTATATTCAAAAAGCCATTATTGAACCTGAGCTTAGTTCGTCAAATCATTATAAGACAATTTTTATTGGCACTTTGCCCACTACTCAATTGATTCAGAAATCAAAAAAAGGGAATAAGTGGGAAGAAATGCAATTACAATTTCAAACTAGTTCAAATACTTTTACTATTTCAATTGATCCAAAGCAAGCAGATTGGTTTTTAGATTTACTAAACAATATTGCTATCGAAAAATCTAATGGATTAATACTTTCAGAAATAAAAGCCTCTTACCAAGCTGCAGGCCTTGATGGATTTGAATTATTCTGGGATAACAAACCTATTTCAAATTTACATAAAGCAGGTTTACTAAGATTGTAATTTTATTTTAGCGAATCAGTAAATAGTGTAAGTTTAAATTTAATTATGTAACTAATTCATATATAAACGAGTGAACTTTGTATTGTAGATGAGGGTATTGTAAAATACAAAGTGATATGAGTTGTTTTTTCAAATATGTCGGTTTTTCAATTTATACAATAAGAATTTTTCTCCTTGCATTCATTTTTTTATGTCCTTTTTCTATCAATGCACAATCTGGAGTAGTAGTTTCAGGTAAACATATTGAAAACACAAGTGGTTCAGTAAGTTACACTATTGGTGATGTCTTTTATACAAAAAACATACGAGGTATCTCAATTAATGAAGGGATGCAACAATCTTATATCATTAATGAAATTGCTAGTAAAACTATATTGAGAGTATCTCTATATCCTAATCCTACCAATAATCTTGTTTATTTCAAAGTTGAAAATCTTAATTACAAAAACTTATCATTTAAATTATATGATATAAGTGGTAGAATAATTACTTCAGGGAAAATCCTAAATGAACAATCTGTCTTGTCTTTACAAAATTTCCCTAACAATATTTTCATTGTAAAAGTATTTCGAGGTGAATTGGAAGAACAATCATTTAAAATTTTAAAATCTAACTAAATGAAATATATAATTTGTATTTACTTGGTATTTTTTACAATTTATGCAAGTGCGCAGGTGCCGCAAAGAATGTCTTATCAAGCAGTCATTCGAAATGCGAATAATACATTGTTGTCTCAACAATTAATAGGCGTAAGAATTAGCATTTTACAAGCAGACACTGCAGGTCAGCCTGTATACGTAGAAACACATTACACTAAGACGAATTTAAATGGTTTAATGACCTTGCAAATAGGCGGTGGGCTTAAATTTTTTGGAGATTTTAATTCAATTAATTGGTCAACTGGTCGTTATTTTGTTAAAACGGAAACTGATCCAGATGGTGGTTTTGATTATCGTATTACTGGGTACTCGGAATTATTAAGTGTTCCTTATGCATTATATGCAGGTGGTCAAACGGATACTACTAATTTGATCAAGAGAATCAATACAAAATTATCCATAACAGATACCACCTCAATGTTAGCTCCTTATGCTAAGAAAGAAAAATTGATTACTAAGGCAGATCTGGATAGTACAAATAATTTTGATATCAATTTAAAAGGGAATATTAGTTCTTCAAAAAATGTGACAGTTAAAGGTAATATAGAGGCTTTAGGAAGTACATCCACTTTAGGCACCATAGATAAACCTTTTAAAGGTTTATTTTTATCTGCAGGTTCATTATCCATTGCTAGTGATACATTGGGAAAAAATATCCCAGCTGCTATATTGAGTAATGTGGAGGGTAATTTGCAAATATCCGCAGGGGGTGTAAAATTAATGGGTGATAATACTTCATTTATTGCACCAAGAATTATTGGGGCATTAACAGGTAATGCAACTACTGCTACTAAGTTGCAAACTGCAAGAACTATCAATAACATACCTTTTGATGGGAGTGCTAACATTACAATTGCCACAACTTCACCTAATAGTTTAACTTATACAAATACTGGAACCGGCGATGTGCCTGGGGGTGCATATGATGGATCATTAGCAAAAACTATTTCATATAATAGTATCGGAGCTTCACCATTAGCCGGTTCCTCTTTTATAACAACTGTCGGAACATTAACTAGTGGATCTATTCCATTTACTTTATTATCAGGCACCATCCCAACATGGAATCAATCTACAACGGGTAATGCAGCTACTGCGACAAAATTAGCTGCAACAAAAAATATCAATGGAGTTGCATTTGACGGAAGCACAGAT
>JAFMEV010000072.1 GCA_017856545.1 Chitinophagaceae bacterium | reverse complement strand
GTTTTTTAAGATTCTAACGCCAAATACCCTACCTGCTGTTTTACCATGATTGGCCAATATGGTAATTTTAATATTCTGATTGGATTCAATGATAGGCAGTGGATATTCTATATCATAAAAACGACTGGTAATACCCCCTTTCCAATCAACCGTTGTGAGGTATTGATCATTCACTAAAATATCGAATTTTCGATCTTTGTCATCTCCAATATAAGTTAACATTAAGCTGCATTTTTCATAAGCAACTTGTTTCATATAAAACTGAAAATGATTATTTAATCTGGCTTCTCTTCCCATTCTTCCCACCGCATCACTTACATAAGATTTTTCTGTAGCTACTAATTGATGATCTCTTTCAGGTTGCATTTCACCAATCCTGAATTGATCAATAGTTCTTGATTCAATTTGTTGAACTCTTATTTTTTCTGCTTCATATTCTTTTTCTTTTAGCTCCCATTCTGCTGCTGTAAATTTATCCCAGTAGACACTGTAGTAATCATCATTAATAGTATACAAAGGCATCATTTGAATGTCTTTAGGTTTCCCAATAGCATTCCACTTAAATAGCAAGGCTTCTTGACTACTTTGATTGATCTTATCTAAAGGATTAGCATCCATAATCACAGGTGTACCAAACACGGGATCAGGCATTGTTTTACCAAGATTACCAGCAAGAACAATCGGCCCATATAAAAACGCTATTCTATTTTCATTATCAGGCATTGATTCTGTATATAAATACATATCAAATACTATGGTTAATGCATCATTATTATTCCATTGTCTATTGACAATAATGAAACCATTTTTATCTTGTGCGTAATCATAACTTACATTGTTTACCATTAACTTCAAAGATTTACTCCATGATGGTTTACGAATTTTGATGGCAAATTTTTGTGCTTGTTTTCCTTGATAAACAATTTTTGTAGTATGGCTATTTGGGAAAGAGGTTGTTTGTGTGATTTTAGCTTTTTTTGCAGACCAATTTAAAACAGATGGTATAAATAGATTGACATACAAAGACCCATCATTGCCTTGAAAATAGATAGACTCTTCATATTTAGAATGATTTTCCATCCCACTACCCACACAACAAGTAAAGGTATTAGTAGAATCACTAAACTGTTTGGCAGTTCCCATTCTTAGGGGTAAGAAATAGGTCATCATCCCTGTCTTAGAATGTTGTGATGCTAGTATATGATTATATAAAGCTCTTTCATAATAATCCCCCAACTTAGCACTGGGCTCCCAAGTAAATAAATGACTTGTTAGCTTTAACATGTTATAGGTATTACAGGTTTCACAAGTTGCATCACTTAATCTATCATTTAACTTACCCGCATCTCCACAGTATTCATAATTACTATTTCCACCAATTACGTAGCTATGTTTTTGAACCATTGTATGCCAAAAGTAAGAAGCTATGGTAGAGTCTCTCAAAGAACCTGTTAATTCATATTGTCTTGCGGAAGCAATGGCTTTTGGAACATTTGTATTTGAATGTTTCCCTGGCATTGGATCTATTTGATTAGCCAATTTACCCATCACAAAATCATCTTGAAATAAATGTGCAGCTTTCAGGTATTTTGTATTTCCTGTAACAGCATAAATATTGGCCAATACTTCATTCATTCCACCGTATTCGCAGTTCAACATTTTTAGTCTTACACTATCAGACAATGGAGCTACTAAATCATAGGTCCAATCTGCTAATTTTGTAGCTACTTCCAAAGCTTGTTTGTTCTCTGTAAAATAATAGGCATCCATCAATCCAGCCATTACTTTATGTACCGTATACCAGGGTGACCATGAACCATTTAAATCAAATCCACTGGATTTGATTTCGCTTCTTCTAATTTTAGCCCATACTGTATCTTCATTAGGAATAGCTCCTACATATCCTGTTTTTCTTGCATTCTGACAGATGGCCAATTCTGATACTATATAATCTACATTGGTTTTAAAAGCCTTATTTCTAGTTGTGGAGTACATCATAGAGGAAGCTGATAGATAATGACCTAATGTATGCCCAGATAAGCCATCTGATTCCCAGCCTCCATACACCGAATCTTTTACAGGTAGCCCCGCATATTTGTGAAAACGATGCAATAATCTATTGGGTGATAATGAAAGTATATATCCACTATCTAATTTTTTTGCATTTAAAAATGCACTATTTAATAGTTGAACATCTTTAATTGGGAAGCTAGTGGCATTTGTTTTTTGCGCATCAGCATTGTTAACTCCACAAAATAAAGAAAGCACTAAACCAAATTGAACAATCTTTTTACTTAATTGCATGAAAAAAAATTAATAATTAACTTTTACATCTTTAAAACTAGTGGGTATCCATACCTGCATTTCATTACTCCCTCTATTACACCATGTATAGTATGGAATGGCTCTAACTTTTTGCGTTTCGTTTTTAACAGAAGTTCCACTCAAATCAATTTGTATAGTTGGTAAATTCGCCACCAAGCTTACTACCTTTTCGTTTAATACTGTAAAATCTTCTTTTGCAAAATTTAATTGACTTGGAACTATAATATTCCATGCCTTTCCATTATTATCTGCACCTTCGATACAATATACCAATGGCCCTCTTTGAAAAGCAACTCTATCATTATTAAACTTAAGTTCATTTCTTGAAACTACTTTTTGGATATTCATAGGCAATTGATATTCAATTTTATCATTGTCTTTCCAATCATGATTCACCATAACATATCCATCTTCAATTTGATATGGAACAGACATGCCATTGATGAACAATGTTGGCTTTGTAATATTTGTCTCAGCAAATGAATATAAACCTCCAGGTGCCACTGTACCATTAGCCCATCCAGGTAATCTAAGCGCAATGGTTGCATTCATTTTCTTCTTCATGTTTAAGGTACATTGCACATTTCCTTCCCAAGGATAATTGGTATTCATGGTGAATTGCATTTCTCCCTTTGGTAACATAAAACTAGTTTGACTACCAATAAATAAATTCACATAAA
This sequence comes from Chitinophagaceae bacterium, assembly GCA_017856545.1. Taxonomy (GTDB): domain Bacteria; phylum Bacteroidota; class Bacteroidia; order Chitinophagales; family Chitinophagaceae; genus Sediminibacterium. The sequence continues at coordinate 5,411 of JAFMEV010000072.1, read as the reverse complement.
TTTTATGATCCTTATATCCATATATATAATTACCCAATGAAGCAATGAGTCGAGCAATATTGGCTGGGCAACAAGCCGTTCCAAACCACTCTCTTCTAGCATGTTTGCCATTCGATGCCAAAGGATTACCATAGAAGAATCTATCCCCACTTAAAGACAAACCATCTAATGCACCATTATACAAACTTCTTTCAAGTACATCTATATATTCAGCATTTCCAGTCAAACTATTCATTCTCTGATTCCAAAAAACCATCCCTACTGATGCACATGTTTCGCAATAAGCTTGTTCATTTGGTAAGTCATAATCATTGGAGAATCCTTCATTACTTCCTGCAGATCCTATACCTCCTGTGATATACATATTTCTGAAAACCACATCTTCCCATACATTTCGCATGGCCTTTAAATAATCTGTGTCTCCTGTGTGAGCTGCAACATCAGCTGCGCCAGTATACATATACATCGCTCTTACTGCATGCCCTGTAATGTCTTTTTGCTCTTTTACTGGAACCCCATCCTGTGCATATAAGGTATCTTTCCAATCCGTCCACGTATAACCCACTGCCAACTTTTTTCCTCTTTCAGACAATAACCAATCGGCTAATTGTAGATATTTCTGATCTCCTGTTACTCTTTGTAGTTTCACCAAAGCCAATTCTAATTCTTGATGTCCAGTTACCCAATGTTTTTTATTGGGGCCAAAAACGGAATCAAAATAATTTGCCCATTTTATACAAGCGTCTAATAATTTTCTTTTGCCAGTAGCTTCATAATAAGCCACCCCTGCTTCAATCATATGACCTGCATTGTAATCTTCATGCATACTCATATCTGTCCATCGCTTATCTAAGCCATTTAAAGTATAATAAGTATTTAAATAGCCGTCTGGCAGCTGTGCCGCTACAACTTTATCAATCCATTCATCCGCTTTGGCTTCTAATTTCGGGTCTTTATTGGTTTTAATGGCGTAAGCAATAGCTTCTAATGCTTTAAAGACATCTGAATCATCATAAAAAACACCTTCGTGTGCTTCCCCCTTGCCTCTAGCAACCTTTTCGAAATTTCTAATTCTGGCTGTTTTTTGTTCTGTTTGATAAATACATGCATCCAATGTTTTGGTTGCCACCAATGCCATTTTGGGTTTCCAAAATGCATCATTCACTACTACTTTTGAAAAATTAACTGGCTCTATTTTAACATGTTGAGCTAAACTTGCAATTGAAGCAGTCAATAAAGTGATGTGTAAAAAGTATTTAAATATATTTTTCATTCAATTAAGTTACAAAAAAAAGTCCTACAAATTAATGTAGGACTTTTAAAACTTATCTAATTTAAAAAATTGAAAACTACTTCACTTCTTCAAATTGTGCGTCTTCTACAGTGTCGTTTGATGCACCACCATTTTGACCTGCATCTGCTCCTGGAGCAGCACCTTCTGCAGCGCCAGCTTGTTGAGCTTTGTAGATATCTTCACTTGCAGCAGTCCAAGCAGTATTCATAGCTTCTAAAGCTGTGTCAACTTTTGCAACATCTTGTGACTGATGTGCTTCCTTTAAGCTAGCCAAAGCTGTCTCAATAGGCGCTTTCTTGTCAGCAGGAATCTTATCGCCAAACTCCTTCAATTGTTTTTCCGTTTGGAAAATCATGCTATCTGCTTGGTTCAATTTCTCTACTCTCTCTTTTTCTAATTTATCTGATGCTTCGTTGGCTTTTGCTTCGGCTTTCATTTTTTCAATTTCTTCCTTGCTTAAACCACTACCCGCTTCAATTCTAATTTTTTGTTCTTTACCAGTACCCTTATCTTTTGCGCTTACGTTTAAAATACCGTTTGCATCAATATCAAAAGTTACTTCAATTTGAGGTACACCTCTTGGAGCTGGTGGAATACCATCCAAGTTAAACATACCTAAACTCTTATTTTGATTCGCCATTGGACGCTCCCCTTGTAATACATGAATTTGTACACCTGGTTGATTGTCGCTAGCGGTTGAATACACTTCTGTTTTCTTGGTAGGGATAGTTGTGTTTGATGCAATCATAGTTGTCATTACACCACCCATTGTTTCGATACCTAAGTTTAATGGAGTAACATCTAATAACAATACATCTTTCACATCACCTGTTAATACCGCACCTTGGATACCTGCACCAATTGCAACCACCTCATCTGGGTTCACTGAACGGTTTGGTTTTTTACCAAAGAACTTCTCTACAATTTCTTGTACTTTAGGAATTCTAGAAGAACCTCCTACTAAGATAACTTCATCAATTTGAGAGGTAGTGTAACCAGCATCTTTTAATGCAGCTTCACAAGGCTTCAAGCAACGCTCAAATAATTTATCTGCTAAAGATTCAAATTTAGCTCTTGTTAACTTCAACACTAAGTGCTTTGGAACTCCATCTACTGCTGTGATATAAGGTAAGTTGATTTCTGTTTCTGAAGAAGAACTCAATTCTACTTTCGCTTTCTCAGCAGCTTCTTTTAATCTTTGTAAAGCCATTGGATCTTTTCTTAAATCAATTGCTTCCTGATTTTTAAATTCATCTGCTAAGTAGTCCATGATTACTTTATCGAAATCATCACCTCCCAAATGTGTATCACCATTGGTAGATTTTACTTCAAATACACCATCTCCTAAATCCAAGATGGAAATATCAAAAGTACCACCACCTAAATCGAATACAGCAATCTTTTGCTCTACATTCTTTTTATCTAAACCATAAGCCAATGCTGCTGCAGTAGGTTCGTTCACAATTCTGCGAACATTTAAACCAGCAATCTCACCTGCTTCTTTAGTAGCTTGTCTTTGTGCATCGTTGAAATATGCAGGTACAGTAATAACTGCCTCTGTTACTTCAGCGCCTAAATAATCTTCTGCAGTCTTCTTCATTTTTTGAAGTACCATCGCAGAGATTTCTTGTGGTGTATACACGCGGTCTTCGATTTGAACACGAACGGTATCGTTATCACCTTGCACAACTTTATAACTTGCTAAACTTAACTCACTCGTTACCTCGTTAAAACGACGACCCATAAAACGCTTCACACTAGAAATAGTATTTTGCGGATTGGTAATAGCTTGTCTTTTTGCAGGATCACCTACTTTACGCTCGCCATTCTTTAAGAAAGCCACTACCGAAGGGGTAGTTCTTCTTCCTTCGTCATTAGCGATGACAACAGGCTCACCACCTTCCATTACCGATACACAACTATTTGTAGTACCTAAGTCTATTCCGATTATTTTTCCCATAATGATTGATTTTCAATGATTAATTACCATCTAAGAAGCAATCATTATGCCATAATGCCAAAGCATCAAAAGGGGTGAAATATTGTCATAATTGGCACAATTCAGCCTATATATAAGGCCGAAAATGGCAGATTAAAGGGAATCAGCACTGCCTTTAAAGGTAAAATTCTTCTGACTGGTATAGCTAAAGATGACCACAAAGAAGGTAGTAACAATCTTAGCCGGAGTGGCAAACCACCCAAAATAGTCTACAAATAACTTCAAAAAGATATAATTCAACAGAATACAGCCCAATACTACAAAGAAGTATTTGAACAACTGCTTGGTCTTGGTAACAGATGTTTCTTGAAAAACCACATACCTACTCAAGTAAAATCCTATAGGAAAAGTCACACAAAAACTAATCATAAAGGAAGCAATATGTGGACTAATGGTTAGCCAACCAATATGCTGAGGGGTTTTGTGTAATATATAATTGTAGGATACAAAGAATAAGAAGATATCTAAAACGGTATTGGCACCACCACATGCTGCATATCGAAAGGTTTGTAAGGGCATGAATTTCTTGAAAATGGGATACACCCAATCAATTAGATCAAGAATGAGCTTGCTAATAAAATCGTGTAGTTTCAACATGGATGTATCAAAGGTAATCTTAATTAATTACTTTTGCAGTCGGTAACCCTTTTTTATGAATTTGATAACGAATATTAAGCAGACCACTGCGAATTGTATTAATAGTTTATATGGCATTACTATTACTCCTGAACAAGTATTAGTTAATGCTACTAAACCTGAATTTGAAGGGGACTATACCATTGTTTTGTTTGCCTTTGTAAAACAATTAGGCAAATCACCAGATGCTTTAGGAAATGAATTAGGCAATGCTATCAAAGCTGCAATTCCTCATTTGGTGACCGACTTTAATATTGTAAAAGGATTTTTGAATATATCAATTAGTAATGATTATTGGATTGAATTTATCAAAGCATTAAATGCCGATAATTTAGTTCCAACCATTTCAAATCCAAAGAAAATTATGGTGGAGTACTCCTCCCCTAATACCAATAAGCCATTACACCTTGGGCATCTTAGAAATAATTTCTTAGGATGGAGTATTGCAGAAATTTTATCAATGCAAGGTAACGAAGTGGTAAAAACTTGTATTGTTAATGATAGAGGAATTCATATTTGTAAAAGTATGATTGCTTGGCAATTGTTTGCGAATGGCGCAACTCCTGCTGACACAAAACAAAAAGGAGATCATTTTGTAGGAGACTATTATGTAAAATACAATGATGCCTATAAAGCAGAAGTAGAAGCTTTGGTTGCAAAAGGTATGACCAAGGAAGAAGCAGAGAAAGAAGCACCTATCCAAAGAGCAGCACAAGAAATGTTGCTTAAATGGGAACAAGGAGATGCTGCCACCATGGATTTATGGAAAAGAATGAATACATGGGTATATGCGGGGTTTGATGAAACCTATCAAAAGATTGGTTCTGATTTTTATAAAACCTATTACGAAAGCAATACTTATTTATTAGGGAAAGAGTTGGTAGAAAAAGGATTGGATAAAAAAGTATTTTATCAAAAAGAGGATAGCTCAGTTTGGATTGATTTAACTGCTGATGGATTAGATGAAAAAATCGTAAGAAGAAAAGACGGCACTTCTGTATATATTACGCAAGACATTGGACTAGCAGAAGTAAAGCAAAAAGAATTCAATACCGATGCAAGTATTTATGTAGTGGGTGACGAACAAAACTATCACTTCAAGGTATTAAAATTAATTTGTCAAAAATTAGGCCTACCTGCAGCAGATGGTATTTATCATTTGAGTTATGGCATGGTAGAATTACCCACTGGTAAAATGAAAAGCCGTGAAGGAACTGTGGTAGATGCAGATGATTTGGTGGCTGAAATGATTCAAATCTCTAAAGAGAAAACAGAATCCTTAGGCAAGGTATCAGATTTTACACCAGAGCAATTAACTACTTTATATAATACAATAGGTTTAGGTGCATTGAAGTTTTTCTTATTAAGAGTAGATCCTAAAAAGAAAATGATCTTCAATCCTGAGGAAAGTATCGATTTTCATGGTTTCACTGGTCCTTTCATTCAGTATACCCATGCTAGAATTAAAAGTATCTTAAGAAA
>JAFMEV010000071.1 GCA_017856545.1 Chitinophagaceae bacterium | reverse complement strand
GCCGATAATTTCAATAATTGTGAAGCATGCACAGAAACATCACTTGCACCTGAAGATTGCACCACTGCACCTTTTACTTTTAAATTTCCCAATTTAGCATTACTTGCTCCTGAACATTCTACTGCCAAATCATCCGCTGAACCATTCAATTCAACACTACTTGCACCTGAACAATCAATGGTTACATTAGTAGATTGTGTATTCGCTTTAAAGGTAGATGCACCTGAAACCTCCATCAATAAAGTTCCAATATTGAACTGGGCATTTTTTAAATCACTTGCCCCTGTCATTTTAATTCTCATTTTAGGAGACTCGATGGTACCCACAACATGAACATTTACTGCACCTGATGCAGAAAGCGCATTGATATCTTTAATACTTACGTATGCCTTTGTTTGGTAATTACCCCATTTCTTCCAAGAAAACCAATTGCCAGAATCTCCCAATCTAATAATCAAAGTACCACCAACCACTTCAGTGACAATTTGATCTCTTATTTCATCATCAGAGGCACTTACAGCCACTTCATCTACATTAGACTGCGTTAAGTACAAATTGATAGCACTAGAAACTTTAATGGCATTAAATGATCCCACAGACCTTTTTTGTGCATGCGCATCATAGATCAATCCTGATTTTTGAGCCATTGCATGGAAGCTAAGGGCTAAGAAAAGAAAGCAAAGTATTTTTTTCATAAGAGTTATTTATTTCTTAAAACGAAAATGGTAGCATAAAGTTACAGTTGTACATACCAGAAAATCTATTTATTTTTGCGCCGTCCTCGGGGTGCTATAAAAAGCTGAGATAAAACCCGTTGAACCTGAACAGGGTAATTCCTGCGAAGGGAAGGTACGGCACCAATTGTGCCCTTCTCAAAGCTCGTTTTCCCTGTTCCAACATATTAATTTAAAAAATTGAAGTAATGAATAAATTATTGGCAACAGCGATTTTTTTGCAATTGTTTATAGTAGTACAAGCACAGCAAACAACAAGTCAAACCAAAACTAAAACGAAACCTACATCAATTACTGATAGTATTAGAAACCTTCCTCCTTTGGAAGTACAATCCGTAAGAGTAGCCAATAACAGTCCATTTGCAAAGAGCAACCTAGATAAATCTAGTATTGCTGTAAGAAATGTGGGACAAGACCTGCCTTTTATATTAGATAATACCCCTTCTGTTGTTGTCAATTCAGATGCAGGAAATGGCGTTGGATATACTGGAATAAGAATTAGAGGAACTGATGCCACAAGAATCAACTTTACATTAAACGGTATTCCATACAATGATGCAGAAAGCATGGGAACCTTCTTTGTGAATATCCCAGATTTTACCTCCAGTGTTAATAGTATACAAATACAAAGAGGTGTTGGTACAAGTACCAATGGTGCAGGTGCATTTGGAGCAAGTGTGAATTTAATGACCAATGACTATAGACCTACTGCATACCTATCCAGTCAAAATAGTGTTGGGTCATTCAATACTTTCAAAAATAACTTCACTTTTGGATCTGGCTTGGTCAACAATCGATTTACAGTGGATGGCAGAATCAGTCAAATTAAAAGTGATGGTTATATTGATAGAGCAAAAAGTGACTTAAAAAGTTTTTATGTAAGTACAACTTATTGGGGAGACAATTCTTCATTAAGATTGAATGTGTTTAGTGGAAAAGAAAAAACATATCAAGCATGGTATGGCGTACCGGAAGAATTATTGAACACCAATAGAACTTTTAACCCTGCCGGTACAGAAAAAGCAGACGCACCTTACGAAAATCAAATTGATAATTATTTCCAAAATCATTATCAATTATTTTACAATAAGCAAATCAATCAACAATGGAAATGGAATACCGCCCTATTTTATACTAAAGGAAGAGGTTATTATGAAGAATATAAGGCAGGGGTTGATTTCAATGATTACAATATTGATGTTTCAAATAAACCTAATGTTCCATCAGATCTAGTAAGAAGAAGATGGCTTGATAATGATTTTTATGGTCAAATTGCGGCAATCACTTATCAAGACAATTTTAACGAATTGACCTTTGGGGGTGGATGGAGCAAGTATGATGGTTTACATTTTGGAACACTCCCCTATTTGAGCAATGATTTAGCTCCCAAGAATTTTAAGTACTATGACAATGATGCTGTAAAATCAGAAAATAATCTGTACGCAAAGTGGGATAGAAAATTAAATAGTAAAGCAAAAAGTTTTATAGATCTGCAAGTAAGAAATGTACAGCACACAATGAATGGTTTTACAAAAAACACTGATTTAAACATTCAAAGGAGCTTCACTTTCTTCAATCCAAAAGCTGGTATAACCTATCAGCAAAAGAATATGTTTTACTTTTCAAGTATTGCAATTGCTAATAAAGAGCCCAACAGAGACGATTTCGAAGCTAGCCAAACAGAACAGCCCAAAAAAGAACAGTTAATTGATTGGGAATCTGGAGTGGAGTTTAAAAAGAATAAATTCTTGTTAAATGCAAATTTCTATTACATGTATTATAGAGACCAGTTGGTTTTGACTGGCAAAATAAATGATGTTGGTGCATATACAAGAACCAATGTGCCAAATAGCTACAGAGCCGGAATTGAATTGCAATTAAAATATTCACTTAATAAAAAATATAGTACAAGTTATTCTGTTACACTTAGTAGAAATAAAATTAAAGAATTCACAGAATACATTGACGACTATGATCAATTCAATCAAGTAGCTATTCAGCATTACAATACTGATATTGCATTTTCTCCCTCATTAATTACCAATAGAACATTTCATTGGAAGCCAACAGATCAATTTGATTTTTATTGGACCACCAAATATGTTTCTGAACAATTCTTAGATAATACCCAAAATAATGCTAGAAAGTTAGATGACTTTTTTCTAAATGATATTAATGCACATTGGAAAATTGTAGATAAAAAACGATTTTCAATTCTCCTACAAGGTTACATCAATAATATTTTTGATGTAAAATATGAGCCAAATGGATACACTTTCAGCTATATCTATAATCAACAGACAATCACTTCAAATAATTTTTACCCAATGGCCGGCAGAAATTATTGGCTAAGTTTAAAATTTGACCTGAAATAAATATTAAAACAATTAGCCAGGGAATTTTTCTTGCCAAGCTAACATACCACCACTTACATTGATGATATCTTTAAACCCATATGGCTCTAGCATTAAACATGCTTGACCACTTCTATTGCCACTTCTGCAATAAACATAAACGGTTTCGTTTTTCAAATGATCAATGTCATCGGTCTCTAAACCTTGTACCTTTCCTAATGGTAATAGAATTCCTCCAATATTATATGCCTCATGTTCATGTGGTTCACGAACATCTACTAAATTAATTTTTTCACCAGCATCCATTTTTGCTTTTAAAGCTTCTACTGAAATAGTTTTCATACTTCTTTATTTGAAATTTTTATTTGATTGAATCTTTTGAAATTATAGGAGCTACTTTATCAACAATGATATCAATTGAACCACCTTGCATGGTTAAATTTTTCATAGGCATTCCTAAAGAATCTAATTGCCCGGTAAATGGACTTGGACTTTGCTGAACAATAAATGCATTAGCAGTATCAGTAATGGCTGATGTTGAGCTGATAATACCAATCAATAAGCCCATAGATGCTAATTTATTTTTTGCCATATTCACAGTCAATCCAACCAAGTCTGGCACTTCAAAACCTACAGCGGCTCCACCATCTCCCACTAAAAAATTCACCAAGGTACCAGAAGCAATTTTTGCTCCAGGCGCAATTGGACTACCTCCAACTAATTGGTCTAGTATGACATTCTTATTTCTATCAGGCACTAAACTAATCGTACCCATTCTTAAACCTAGTACTTTTAAATAAGTTTCAGCACTCTTCAAAGAAAAGCCAATCAAGTTAGGCATATCCACCTGAGGTGCTACGGTTCTATTTATAGTTAAATAAACCGTTCTTCCTTTTTTTACAATCTCATCTGCATCTGGCGTTTGTCTTAAAACAGAATTTCTTGCTAAAGTGTCTACATAAATAGAATCTTGCAAGACTACATCAAAACCTAAGGCTGTTAAATTTTTTGATGCAGCGGCTGCATCTAATCCAACAACAGCTGGAACTTTCTCTGTTTGACCATTCCCTGTAATCCAACCTAGAGAAAAGAAAAATAGAATGAGTAAAACCAATAAAGCACCAATACCTGTTAAGATATTCACCCATAATGGCTTTTTCAATAATTTATCAATGGCTTCCAATGTACTATGTTTTATTATTTAGCAGCTAATGTATCCTCAATAATTGTTCCATAAAAATCAGTCAATGTCCATCCTAATGATCTTACTTGTTGTGGAATAACACTTGCCTCGCTTTGACCAGGCACCGTATTCACTTCCAACATAAAAGCTTTGGATTGTTTTTCGTCATAGATAAAATCTATTCTTACCACACCTCTACAATTTAATGTTGCATATACTTTTTTTGCTGCAGAAGTTAAATCTGCAAACATGGTATCAGAAATTTGAGCAGGCGTAATCTCTTTACTCTTTCCTTGATACTTAGCTTCAAAATCAAAAAATTCATTTTCAGTAATAATCTCCGTTATGGGGAGCACTGTAGTAACCCCTTTTGATTTAAATACACCAATCGTAAACTCTCTTCCACTAATAAACTCTTCCACTAATACTTGTGTATCTTCTTTAAAAGCCTTTTCTAAAGCTGGAGCAAGTTCAGACGCTGTATTCACTTTACTAATACCTAAGCTACTACCACCATTATTAGGCTTTACAAAAACAGGTAAACTTAATTGTGCTAAAATATCTTCTGGAGAGATGGGCGATTCTATAAACAAATGAAGTGATTTAGCTACACCCACTCCACCAAAACCTGCAACAGCAACTGTATATCTTTTATTAAAAGTTAATGCAGAAGTAGAGGTATCACAACTTGTATAAGGCAAACCAATTAAATCAAAATAACCTTGCATTTTCCCATCCTCACCTGGAGTTCCATGAATGCACATTAATGCAACATCAAAATTAATTTTCTGGCCCGATTCCACAATACTAAAATCTGCTTTATCCACTGCCACTTCTTCTCCGGCAGTATTTTCATACCACCAACCAGTTGGATGAATATCAATTAAATAAACATCATAGATATTTTTATCCAAAGCGTTCATTACCGTCTTAGCACTTTTATAACTTATTTGCGCTTCAGAACTCAAACCACCAGTAACCAATGCAACTTTCTTTTTCATGAATCTCTATTCTATATTGAACAATAGTTAAAAATAAAAAAAGGGAATCAAATTCCCTTTTTTATTCGATTATTACAAATGTAACTTTTCTTTTTTAGCTAATAGCTGATCAATGGTTTCTTGATATAATTCATCATTCACACAACAATCTACCGGACAAACTGCCGCACATTGTGGCTCTTCATGGAAACCTTGACATTCTGTACACTTATTGGCTGTGATGTAATAAGTATCTGCAGCAATAGGTGCATTTCTATGACCTGCATCCACCGATGATCCATCCATTAAAGTAAAAGATCCTTTTACTGTGGTACCATCTGCCATCGCCCATTCTACACCACCTTCATAAATTGCATTATTGGGACATTCTGGTTCACAAGCTCCACAATTAATACATTCATCTGTTATTTTAAGTGCCATAAAAAAAATTTAAAAATTAGTAACGTACTTTCGTGAAATAAAGATAAACAAAAACATGGAAATTCAAGCAAGGATCGCTGGTTTTGTGACATTAGGCCAACAATTGATGAATAAAAATAACCCAGCTTTAGAGGAAATTAAACAAAGAGCACAGACAGAGAATGCCTGGTTTCTTACATCATTTATAGATGCTTCTTTGGATCAAATCTGTCAACAATTCTTACAAGAAACTGCATTAAAAGAATGGGTAGCCATGTACCCTAATATGTCAAAAACATTTACCCATAAGAAAATAGGCATTGTAATGGCGGGCAATATTCCTATGGTGGGTTTTCATGATTTACTCAGTACTTTAATGGCTGGACATATTGCAGTGGTAAAATTATCTTCAAAAGATAAAGTCTTAATGGAATATATCATTCATTCTTTACAAACAATTGACCCTTTATGGAAGGATCAAATTATCATTCAGGACCAATTAAAAAACTGTGATGCTTATATTGCAACAGGTAGTAATAATACCAGTCAGTATTTTGAATATTATTTTGGTAAATTTCCGCATATCATTCGAAAAAACAAAACCAGTATCGCCATTTTAGAAGGAGATGAAAGTGCAGAAAAATTAGGGCTTTTAGCCAATGATATGATGTTGTATTTTGGAATGGGTTGTAGAAACGTAACGCAATTATGGGTTCCAACAGGATATAGTTTTGAACCCCTATTAGATGCATTAAAAAAATATGATTTCCTTTTAGAGAACCATAAGTACAAACATAATTATGATTATCAGTTGGCCTTATTAATGATGACCCGACAATTTTACATGAATACTGGTTCTATCTTATTAAGCGAAAACCCCTCCCCATTTGCTGCCATTTCTCAGGTGCATTATCAATTTTATGAACCCGGTAAAATGCCTACTGTAAATAAGGAAGCAATTCAATGTGTGGTGGGCAAAGCTGGTTTGGAATTTGGAAGCTTACAATCCCCTAAACTATCCCAATACGCCGACGGAGTGGATACTTTAGCCTTCCTTGCAAGCTTAAACTAGTCCATAAACGAACTTTTTCGTAAATATTTTGTTAAACAAAATGTCATCTATTGGTGACAAGGTTTCAGCTTTGTACTTTTGAGGCATCAATGGCATAAAATTTGAAAATTAAATCATAAACCAATCATTTTTAGATATGAACTTAAATGTAAAAAATGTATTAACCATTATTGGTATCAGTGCAATGACCACTTTGGCAAGTATTTGGGGGTATAGCAAGTGGATGAAGTCTACTGACTCTTTTTATTCAGACGGAAGACTTCCTGCAAATTATGCAAGCTTCATGAATGGAACTGCACCATCAGCTACGGTAGATTTTACACCAGCAGCTAGTGCTGCCTCTCCTGCTGTAGTACATATTAAAACAAAAACCAACGCAAAGCGTGTAGAACAAGGTAGTCAACCAAGACAAAGAAATCCGTTCTTTGATTTCTTTGGGGATGATATGTTTGGTGATGCATTTGGTGGACCAAGAATTATACCTGAGCAAAGAGCGAGTGGAAGTGGCGTTTTGATTACTGGAGACGGATACATTGTAACCAATAACCATGTGGTAAAAGACGCAGATGATATTAGTGTTACTTTGACCAATAAAAAAACTTACAAAGCAAAAGTTATTGGAACAGACCCAAGTAGTGATTTAGCAGTAATTAAAATAGATGCTGCTTCTTTACCTTATTTGGTTTATGGCAATAGTGATGATTTAAAATTAGGACAATGGGTTTTAGCCATTGGTTACCCATTATCATTGGATGTAACGATCACAGCGGGCATTATCAGTGCTAAAAATAGAAATATTGATATCAACTCTAGACAAAGTGATAAACCTATTGAATCATTTATTCAAACAGATGCTGCAGTGAACCAAGGTAATAGTGGTGGAGCTCTAGTAAATACCAATGGCGAATTGATTGGTATTAATTCAGCGATCATGTCTCCTACAGGTACTTATGCTGGTTATTCTTATGCTATTCCAGTGAACATTGTAAAAAAAGTGGTGACAGATATTGTAAAATTCGGAACAGTACAAAGAGCTTACTTAGGTATTAGTTATCCAAAAGATGGTATCGCAGAAGAAGAATTGAAAAAATTAACAGACGAGTTAAATGTAAAATACAAAGAAGGTGACGGAATCATTATCACTGATGTTTTGGAAGGTGGCGCTGCAAAAGCTGCAGGAATCAAGAAAGGTGATATACTAGTTAAATTCAATGGAGTGAATATCAAGTCTTCTGGAGAGTTACAAGAACAGGTAGCTAAATATAAACCGAGCGATAAAATCAATGTAGTAGTTAAGCGTGGAGGAAAAGATTTGATTCTGGATGTTGTCTTAAAAGGTAAATTAGGCACCACGGATATGGCTGCATCTAGCAAGATTGGCACAAAATTGGGTGGCAAATTAGAAACCTTAGATAAGGCAACGGCTGAAAAGAATGATTTAGAAGGAGGTGTAATCATAAAAGAATTAGGAGATGGCATCATTGGCAAGAGTAGAATTGAAAAAGGATTTGTGATCACACAAGTAAATGACACTCCTGTAAATACAGTAGAAGAATTTTATGAAGCGTTGAAAAAGGTAACAGGCAATTCAGTTAAAATAGCTGGAGTGTATCCTGGTTACTTTGGCAACTATGCTTTTATATTGAACTTGAATGAGTAATTCGTCCAAGCTTTCAATGAATAAA
>JAFMEV010000070.1 GCA_017856545.1 Chitinophagaceae bacterium | reverse complement strand
AATAAAATACTATAAAAAAAGATTTTACATTTCATTAGTCAATTATTGTAAGGTTACTGTTTTTAAATAAAATCCGTTGGGATCAAGTATTGGAGTGGTATTGCTTGTAACTGTTAAACCTTCTTTGGTTAATTTAATTTTTTCTATTTTTCCGTTGATCATAATGTCTAAAGGAAGATCCATAAAATAATTGGTTGGCTTAATTACATAAGTTCTATATCCATTTTCTTTCACATTCATTTCGATAGTCTTGGTTGTTCTCAGGTAAAAATCAAAAAACGGTTTTAATGAATAACCAGCAGCACCACTAAATAATTCTTCCACATCTTTTGAGGTAACAAAATTATCATAAGTGTATTTTGGATCTGTTGAAAGCTTCTTAATAGTTGGGAAGAATAGATCATCACCAATTACATATCTTAAACTATGCATGAAGAAAGCGCCTTTAGTATAAATATCATTACCAGCATAGGTTTCATCTTCAGATAATTCTTCTCCACCCACCATAGGCTTTTTATATTTGATACCTCTTTTCCAAGCAGCAATTATTTTATCATAAGCTTCTTGACCGCCTAAATCATAGTGAGCAAGTGCTTCTGCATAAGTTCCAATACCTTCTTGAATCCACATATGCGCCCAATCTTTATTCGTTACTTTATTTGCCCACCACTCGTGCGCATATTCGTGAAATAGATTATCAGAGTAATCTTCGTTTCCTATTCTTCTATATTCAAATTTGTTATTAAATGTGATCATGGTTTGATGTTCCATGCCAGAGTTAGGTACTTCTGCAATACCAATCTTTTCTTTATACCAAGGATACTCTCCAAAATATTTTTCTAAAATTTTTGAATCTCTAATTTTAGTGGCAATTAATTTTTTTGCATGCATCGTATCTTCTTCTAAAACATAAAATTCTACTGGTACCACATTGCCATTGATCGTTGTGTATGAATCTTTCACCACTTTGTATTTTCCAATATTAAATAACACACAATAATTACTAATTGTGTAATTGGTTTTCCAATGATAGGTAGATTTATTTTTTTGGTGTGTTGTTTTTTGCAACAAGCCAGGACCAGCTACTACTAAGCCTTTTGGAACAGTGATGCGCATATCAACTCCTTCGTTGGGTTCATCACTTGGATGATCCTTACAAGGAAAATACATTCTTCCACCTTCTTTTTGAATATTAATGGATACCCAATCATTACCGCTGCTATCTTTAGCCCAAGTAAATCCGCCTAACCATGGTGGCTTCACCGCAACTGGAGGCACACCTCCATAATGAATGTCTACCATTTGTTTACCAGCTTTAAAGCCTGTTGAAGAGTGGATATATATTTTATCATCTTTCTGTTCAAAGGACACTGCTTTTTTGTTAACCAAAATCTTATTTACTTTTAATAAGTGCACTAAATCCAATAAAATAGTATCAGTTGATGTTGATAAGTTCATTGTTACTAGGGTATTGCCTTGTATAGTTTTATTGGCAATGTCTACATCTAGCGTTACATCATAGTGTCGAATATCCATGATAGCTTGTAGTGGTTTTAATTTACCACCAGAAGACAAATAGGTTAAATCTTCTTGTTGAGCAACTAAAGAAGTGGTTACCATCACCAAAAGCATTGTAATTATTGATTTCATAAGCTGTATTTTACTCTATGAATTTAAGCAACTTTATTCTATATTCGTATATAATCAAGCGTTAATGAGTGGTGCACATTTGAAAAGAAATCTGGGTTTATTAGGCCTAATTGCCACTGGAATTTCATCAATGATTGGCGCTTCTATCTATATTGTTCCATTTCAGATACAAAAAACAGTTCCGGGTATTGGTCCCTATGTTGGGATTGCCTTTATTGTAGCTGCTATTCCCTCTTTATTAGCGGCATTCTCCTATGCCATATTATCTAGCGCAATGCCCAGGGCAGGGGGTACTTATATATATGCAAGTAGATCGATGCATCCTTTCTGGGGTTTTGCAGCAAGTTTTTCTCAGTGGTTTGGCTTATCTATTGTAATGGGCGTGGTAGCCTATATGGTCATTCCTTTTTTTAATCAAATGATAGCATTACTGGTGGGTGAAAATCAATTTCATTTTTTTGAACAAGGACATAATAGATTATGGGCTGCACTTTTTTTATTATGGTTCTTTGTTTTCATTAATATTCGCGGGATCAAAACATATCAAATAACGGTAATTACTTTAGTTATAATTACCTTTTTATTATCTGGCCTAGTGATTTATTTTGGCCTCAGTACTTCAAGGGAAACATTTATTCAATCAGTTTTAGAAAAAAAAGGCATTCATATTATTACTGAAGTAGCTAAATGGGATTTAAAAACAATTGTTTCTGCAAGTGCTATTTTATTTGCAAGTTTTATAGGCTTTGATGCAATTGCCCAAGCTGGAGGTGAAGCCAAAAATCCAACTAAAAATTTACCCAGAGCAATTTTAATCACCATTATTATAGTGGGTCTTTTTTATATTGTGTTCACTTATAGTATATATCAATTGGTTCCTTGGAATTTTATTGCACAAGAAGCTATTGAGAAGGAAGTTTCTGCTCCTAGTTTGCTTAGTTATCTATTACCCAAGTGGTGGACTTTTTTAATTCTAGGTGGAGCTTGTATTGCATTGTTAAAAGACCTTCCATCGATGATTCTGTCAGTATCAAGATTGGTATTTGCTTGGTCGAATGATGCCTTGTTTCCAGCACGTTTCATGAAGATACATACCACCTACCAGACCCCTTATCAAGCCATTTTATTTAGCGGACTGATTGCAACATGTGGTGTTGTAGGAACACATTTTGCTTCAGATATATTTTTAGGAATTGATATTATGGTGATTTCCATGTTGGCTAATTTTATTTTAATCTGCATTGCAGTTTTAGGTATTCCAAAATACAATCCAATATTAGCTGCAGAAATCTCTATTTTTAAAAATCCCACTCTACGAAAATTCATTGCTGGTGCTGGGGTTATTTCATTGAGCTTCTTTTTATTTTTAATGATTGAGCAAGATATCAATAGCGTTTCTAAAGCATGGTATTTTTATCCAAGCTTGGTTTGGTTAATTGTAATGCTCATAGCATCCATGATATTTTTTAGCTATTGGAGACAATTACAAAAAAACAACTCCGATTTAAAAGAACAATTCAAACAATTACCGAAAGAATAATTTTATGATGAATCAATTTACAATTCCTAAAGCAATCATTGGATTGTGGCAAATAGCGGATATGGAAAGATCTGGTAATAAAGTAGATCCTGCGAATGCTGCAAAATCAATGATGCAGTACTATGAAAATGGATTTACTTGTTTTGATATGGCAGATCATTATGGATCATCAGAAGAAATTGCTGGTTATTGTAAAAAACATTTTGCACCTGCTGGCATTCAATTTTTTACCAAATGGGTACCCAGTCCTGGAGTAATTACTGAAAAAATAGCAGAAGAAGCTGTTGAAAGAGCATTAAAAAGATTGGACTCTCCTCAAATTGATCTATTACAATTTCATGCATGGAATTATGCCGATCCGAATTGGTTGAATGCACTTTACGCTTTAAATAAATTGAGAGAAAAGGGATTCATTGCAAATATTGGACTGACCAATTTTGATCATATACATTTAAACATGGTGATTGCTTCTGGTATTCCGGTAGTAAGCAATCAAATTGCTTATTCTTTATTAGATCAAAGAGGTAGTCATGCAATGGCTGCAACTTGTTTGCAACACAATGTTCAACTTTTGGCATATGGCACAGTTGCTGGGGGATTCTTTTCAGAAAAATGGTTAGGTAAAGAAGAGCCAATACTTTCTGAATCATTAACCTGGTCCCAAATGAAATACAAAAGGTTTATCGATGCCGCAGGCGGATGGTCTTGGTTTCAATCTTTACTTTCTACTTTATCCAGCATAGCAACCTCTAATAAAGTTAGTATAGCAACTGTTGCTAGCGCTTACATGGCACAAGCACCAGCAGTTGGAGCAGTGATTATTGGTTCAAGACTGGGCGCATCCGAACATATTGAAGAAAATAAAAAAATATTGACACTTCAATTAAAAGAGTCTGATAAAACTGCCATTGAATCTATATTGTCTAAGGCAAATAAAATTGCAGGCAACTGTGGCGACGAATACAGAAAGCCCCCATTTTTAACTGCAAGTGGTGATTTAAGTCATCACATAAAAGAGTTTCCAAAACCTTATGAAACAAAAGTCTCCGAAGATGGAAGGATCAGGGTTTTTTCTGGAACACCATGGGAGCCATTAGCAGGTTATGCAAGAGCTGTAAAGAAAGGCAATCAAATATTTGTTTCTGGAACTACTGCTACGCATGGTCATACAATTATTGGGGGGAATGATCCTGCAGCACAAACACATTTTGTAATTGATAAAATAGAAGGAGCACTTCATTCACTAGATGCCAAATTAGAAGATGTGGTGAGAACAAAAGTTTTTATTAATAATATCGAACAATGGGAAGCTATTGCTAGAGCACATGGTGAAAGATTCGCCCATATACAACCGGCTAATACGATGGTGGAAGCAAAATTAATTGGTAACGGATATTTAGTAGAAATTGAAGTGGATGCTATTGTAAATTAAATTATCATGAGAAATCTAGAACCTTCTTTAGAAAAATTGTACAGCTTCATTGAACATGCTGATCTATTAAATAGTAACGTATCTTCTGTAAACGTAGCATGGCATATAGAGCACAGCTTATTGGTGATTACAAAAATCATTGAAACTGTAGTAAAGTCTGATCCAGCAAAATATGATTGGAAATTTGATTTGAAAAGAAGCTTTGTTTTTTTCATCGGTAAATTTCCAAGAGGTAAAGCCAAAGCACCTGAAGTAGTTATCCCAAAACAAGTAGAGCAACCTAATTATGAAGTATTGTTTACAAATACAAGGGTTGCAATTACTCAGTTACAAAACGCAACAAAAAATCAATTCTTTGTTCATCCAATTTTTGGAAAACTCAATAAGAAAGATACTTTTGTTATGTTAGACATTCATACCAAGCATCACATAAAAATTATAGAAGATATTATTTCTCAAACTCTATAATATGTTCTGAGGCATATTCATCATCTCCTGGTTTAATACGCTTCACAAAAAATCTCGCTCGTTTTCCTAATTTTAAAGAAGTGCGTCTTTCTTTAATGTCTTCTTCCGTATCCAGCGGTTGTAAAGAAGGATACCATAAAATGTAACCAGGTTTCTGAAAGACTAATTGAGGCTTACTCCATTGTTGACTATTATTTCCGATACCTAAATCTTTATTCTTATTAAATGAAATAAAAATTTTATCGCCCTCCCAAGACCTTCCTTCTACTTTGCCCATCATCATCACCCAACAATTTAAATAAGTATTCCAGCTAACAGAAGGTCCCCAATGAAATCCTCCTGTTGGAGAAGAGGCTGCGCCACCTCCATCTGCCTTTGAAATTTGTAAAGAAGCAACTGGTTTCCCAAAACTATTATGTGCAATGGTGAATGCTTTTCCATCCCAGCGCTTTGCTTTACCAACTGGTTGATCTAAATCTTTCAAAGCTATTCTGGCAATACTGATACATTGTCCAGATGCTTCTTTTATCGGATCATAATTTTTTGCATCATATACGCCTGGGTATCCATACTCTCCGTAAAAAACATATAAATAATCTCCACTAGCAACCGCAGATGGATCACCCACTCCTCCTGCAAAAGTGTTGGAGGTATTATGTGGTTTTAATATCATTCGAGGATCTAGGTCTTCTAAAATAATACCTTTATTATCCCAAGATTTTCCACCATCTGTAGACTTCATGATACCTATTCTACATACAGCTGCTGGACTTTCTGGTCCAGTTAAACCTTGAGGCCATAACTTGCTATTCGTATAACCTTCTTTTGTTTTTGGATCATAAGGAAGTGTGATAGGGTAGTTTTCATTATGGTATAAGGCATACAGTGTTAAGCCTGATGGATCTTTTGCATCTTGATAAACTGTTTCAAACCAAACAGCACCATGCAAACCCTTTTGTCCGATAGGAACATTGGGGGGCATTATAGGATTAAAAAACTTATCCGCAGTATTTTGAAATACAATACTTGCATTTGTACCATTGGAGTATTTTAAATCTCTTGCATATCCCCAAAGTGGATCTTCTCCATATTTTCCTGGGAATATTCTAAATGTATCAGCCACCCAAGCTTCTGCCATATTACAGTCTACAAATGAATTAAATTTGACTTTGCTTGCAGGAATTAATTTAAACTTTGGATCTTTTGGTTCTTGTACAAAAAAACTAATCAACCAACTTAGTAAAATGAATAATTGCATAAAGAAATATTTAGTAATCTAAACTACTAAATAAAAAGCAAAATTATTTGTTTTCTGCTCTTCTTCTAGCTTCTTCAGCTTCTTTGTAGATTCTAATCCAAGTAAGAGATATATCGATTACGGCCAATAATGGACCCAATATAATAACCATGATTACTTCTAAACCAGGAGTATATCCAATTACGCCATCAAAAGAAGTGGACTTAGATCTTTTGTATAATTTATATACACAATAGATTGCAGAAACTATCCAAATTGCGAAGATGATATTTTGACTCATAAACTAATATTATGCTACAAAGGTACGATTTATTTTATTAAAGGTTTAATACTGGTTGCATAAGGGTCAAATTGATAATAATCTGTTTCGATAAATTTGTTACCCGTTCTAATAAATACCGACTTAATCATAATTGTCGCATTTCCGTCTCTTTTCAATCCACCTGCATCATCGGTTAAACTTATATCTTTTTTCCCGTCTCCATTAAAATCATAGTATATCAAGTATTTTTTCCAATTACCCTTTCTGGTACTATTTATATTATACTCAAAAATGCTTCTGTCAATGATGAAGCTACCATCCTTCTGTTGCATATATACTAATATATCCCAAGGTGCCCAGTTATAATTTTTAGTAGCATCATTTTGAGAAGTAATAGAAATAATATCTAAAAGTCCATCACCATTTAAATCATCAGTCAAACAATCTTGAATAGTTGTTGAGATGTTGTCATTCTCGTAATTGAATGGAAGTTTAATAATACCATTATTATTAAACCTTCCCTTTCCTTGATTAATAATAATTCTTTGTTGTTGTGATTTGCCACCTTCATTTTTACTATTACGTGTTTCTCCAGTACCAATTAAGATATCATTTTTTCCGTCTTTATTGATGTCCATAATTCTTGCAGTATAAGCACTTCCGGCAACTCCTTCTACCTTATCCCCAAATCCATTATTGGCCCTACTTCCAAAGTTGGTAATATCTCCAACAAATGTTACGTGCCCCTCTTGCTTAAAGAATGGAAAATCTTTTATACCCCAATATATATAAGCAAACTGATTTGAAACCAAAACCAAATCAGGTATTCCATCCTCATTTACATCACCAACATCTCCATGTTCTTTTTTCCATACTGGAATTTCTTTTTCACTTGTTTGAATTTCCTTTAAATCATACCCACCTTTACCATCACTTAAAACAATTCTAATTGGTTCATCAGGAGAGTTGGGAATTCCTTCATCTCCATTATCATAAACGACTATATCAACAAAATTATCTCCATTTAGATAAACAGGTACACAGGTATGTCTGTTCCCACCAAATGTTCTAAATGATTTATCATTGAATAAAGTAGTATCAATAAATGTTTTCTTTGTTGGATCCCACATTAAAAAAGCAAAAGAACTTCCAACACCATTATAAGCTCCACCAGCATTAAATACGTCTATCCAACCATCATTATTAAAATCACCTGTTGTAATTGCTTGCAATGCACCACCCCAAAAATTTTGTTCTACTGCAAATTTATTTGTTGACAAAGGTTTTTGAAATACATTAATAATCAAATCCATCATTACGCCACTATTTCTCCAATAATCCCTTCCAAAATTTTGTTGTTTTGACAACGCTAAGGCTATTGGATCAACCTTATATCCCATAAATCTTGCTAAAGGATTGTTTACAACAGAAATAGTTTTTGAACTATTATTTGAACTTGTTGATTTTGAATTTATAGAAATTGCAATTGAATATGATCCTGCTTTTTTTAATCCAGGAATATTGATGTTTAAATTCGACTGGGTTAAGCTTGTATCCAACTTATAAATTTGTTTAGAGCTGTCGGTCCATGTAGCTGTGATAGCGTATAAAAAACCAGCTGTCGGCATGCTAGAACTTACCGTAATATTTAGTGGAACCGTATCAGAAGCATTGTAAATGCCTGTATCTAGATTAGTAGTGAATTTTATTGGATCTTCTGCAACAACTGTTTGTTTCGAATTTCCTTTATCTGTTTTTGTACAAGCAGCCAGAATAAATATAGCCAAAGCAAAGATTAACTTTTTCATAATTTGTATTTTAATCAATCCTTTGGGGT
>JAFMEV010000009.1 GCA_017856545.1 Chitinophagaceae bacterium | reverse complement strand
CTTCTTAATAAACGCTCTTAAGTGTTCATTGCTAGTTTGTAAATCTTCTTTTCTTAAATACATCATGTGTCCGCTTCTGTATCCTTCCCAGAACATTCTATCTTGAATTTTTCCAGCAGGATCCATTTGCCACATATTATATTTTGCATTGAAATAATCACAAGCGCCATCATAGTATCCTGATTGCACCAATACATGTAAGTATGGATTTTGCATCATCGCTTGTCTTAAATCATCACCTGTTTTATTATTGTTGTTATCCCAAGGATATACTGGTCCAAAAATATAATAAGGTAAATCTGTTTTGTATCCTAACTCATCTCTTAAATACATATTGATTGCTGGAGTAAAGGAATGCTCCCAGCTAGTTAATTCAGAATTATAGTCAGGTCTTTCACCAGCATCTTTTTTATCAATACCAATATATCTAGAATCTAAACGACCCACTGTCTTTCCTTGATCGCGCAATAACTCTTTCCAGAAAAAGTCAAATGGTATTTCTAAGTTTTGATTCATTACTGCAGTTTCACTTAAGCCTGTGTAACGAGATAATTTTTTTACCATTGCTGATCTTTTCTCTTTACTCATAGCACCACCTTGTGCTAAAGCTGGCAATAATTCATTTACTGTGAAAGCTTCTACTTCTGGTAAATACGCAACTAAATCTTTGGATTGTAAATCTGCTGGTAATTTTTTATGATGCCATGCAGTTGCAGCCATATATGGCACACGCAATGCTGCACTCATTGGACCATCACGCTTAATACCTAAATCGGTTGGTGATACTAAGATCACACCATTTAAATACATCCAATGTCTGTTTTGTAATTCTAATGATAAACCAGATACTCTTGTTGTACCATAACTTTCTCCAATTAAGAATTTAGGAGAAGCCCATCTTTTTTGACGAGCAACAAAAGCATTGATCCAATCTGCTAAATATTTAACATCTGCATTCACACCAAAAAACTTTGATGTTGGAACAGACTTGTCTAGAATACGAGAAAATCCTGTATTTACTGGATCGATGTACACGATATCTGCTACATCAATAATGGATTGTTGATTCTCATCAAATCCATAAGGCTGCACTGGATATCCTTCATCATCAATTTTTAATTTTTTAGGGCTGGTATAACCTAAGTGCATCCATACACTAGCAGTACCAGGACCTCCGTTAAAAGAGATCACCAATGGACGCTCGTCTTTATTGGTTACATCTGTACGCTCATAATACACATAAAACAATCCAGCAACTGCTTTTCCGTCATCATCCCACACTGGCATGGTGCCGGTTACCACTTTATAAGATACTTTTTGACCTTTAATAGTGATTTCTCCTTTGTTTTCTGTTTTAGCTTCTAAAGAAAGTTCTCTTTTAAAGCTAGGATTCATATCTGCTTTAGGTGCTGCTTTTGGAGCCGCATCTTCTGATGGTCTCTGAGCTTGAGTAAACAAGCTGGTTACTAACAACAAATAAGTAAAAAGTTGTTTTTGCATAAGGCTAATGTTTATTGGAATAAAATTTATAGTCCTAAATATACATCATTCTAAAGATGCTAGATAACCGTTAGTATAATTATTTATTTAGGCTTGATTTCTGTAAATTTGACTATGTCAGCAATTGTTCCTGTTACCAATAAAAAAGTGATCATTTTAACTGCTCCTTCTGGGGCAGGTAAGTCTACTATTACCAAATACCTTTTGGAGCACTATCCTAATTTAGCTTTTTCTATTTCTGCAACTACCAGAAAACCAAGAGGAACTGAAAAAGACGGAGTAGAATATCATTTTTTAAGCGCTGCAGCTTTTGAAGGGCATATTTACCAGAACGATTTTTTAGAATATGAAATGGTCTATGAGGGTTTATATTATGGCACCCTTAAATCTGAACTAGACCGATTATGGCAATTGGGTAAAACACCTGTTTTAGACATTGATGTAAAAGGAGCCATCAATGTTCAAAATGTATTAGGCGATAATAGCTTATCTATTTTTATTATGCCTCCAAGTATTGAGGTGTTGAAAGAAAGATTACTGAACAGACAAACTGAATCTGCAGAAGCCATTCAAACAAGAATTGATAAAGCTGCTTATGAAATGGAGTATAGTAAAGCATTTAAAGCAATTGTAAAAAACGAAGTATTAGAAGTGGCTTGTGCAGAAGTAGCAAAACTGATTGAAAACTTTATAAATCATTAAACATGAGCATGCAAGGAAAAACGGTTTTAATTACCGGAGGAACAAGAGGAATTGGAAAAGCAATGGCTTTAAAATTAGCAGCTGCTGGTGCAAATATTGTGATTGCAGCTAAATCGGTAGAAGAAGATCCAAGATTAGGTGGTACAATTTATACAGCTGCTGCAGAAGTAGAAGCCCTTGGAGCAAAGGCTTTGGCAGTACAAGTAGATATTAGAGATGAAGCACAAATTGCTGCTGCCATTGAAAAAACGATTGCCACTTTTGGTGGATTGGATATCTTAATTAATAATGCAAGTGCCATTCAATTAACTGATACTGCTAGTACAGCTAGTAAACGTTTTGATTTAATGCATGATATTAATGTGAGAGGAACTTTTTTAATGGTGCAACATGCGCTGCCTTTTTTAAGAAAAGGAAAGAACCCACATATTTTAACTTTATCTCCTCCAATTAACCTTGCTCCAAAATGGTTGGCACCACATGTTGCTTATACTATTTCTAAATACAATATGAGCATGATGACATTGGGTTGGGCAGAAGAGTTTAAGGAAGATGGTATTGCTGTAAACGCTTTGTGGCCGCGCACTACCATTGATACTGCTGCTGTTAGAAATTTACTAGGAGGTGAGGCATTGGCTAAAATGAGTAGAACAGTAGATATTATTGCAGATGCTGCTTTTTATATTTTATCTAAAGAAAAACTAGCGTATACTGGTAAAACTTTTATTGACGAAGATGTATTAGCTGCAGAAGGTATAACTGATTTAGCAAAATATTCAGTAGTGCCTGGAGGAAAATTATTTTACGATTTATTTTTATAACGATTCAAAACAAGAGAGATGAAAAAATTATTGTTAGGTGCTGTGATGTTATTGTCTTTTGGTGCTTGGGCACAGAAGAAAGCAAAGCTTGATCCAACTGCTGCTACAAAAGATGCAGCATTGAATGCTTTGAACAACTCATATGAAGCAGATAAAAAAACCGCTTTACAAATTTGGGACTTTGCTGAAGTAGGTTACAAAGAAGTAAAGAGTGCTGCATTGCATGTACAACACTTAAGAGATGCAGGTTTTACTGTTGAAACAGGTGTTGCAGATATTCCTACAGCATTTGTAGCAACTTATGGAAGTGGAAGTCCAGTGATTGGAATTTTAGCTGAATATGATGCATTGCCTGGTATCAATCAATCTGCATCACCAGAAAGAAATCCTATTGCAGGAAAGAATGCAGGTCATGCTTGTGGTCACCATTTATTTGGAACAGCGAGTGTATCTGCAGGTATTGCCATTAAAGAATTGATTGCTTCTGGTAAATTAAAAGGGACCGTTAAAGTATATGGTTCTCCTGCTGAAGAAGGTGGAAGTGGTAAAGTATTTTTAGTAAGAGCAGGTTTATTCAATGATGTGGATGCGGTGATTCACTGGCACCCTGATGATGTAAACGCTGTCACTACTACAAGTGCTTTAGCTAATAAGTCTGCTAAATTTAAATTCTACGGAGTTTCTGCACATGCTGCAGCAGCACCTGATCAAGGTAGATCTGCATTAGATGCAGTAGAGGCGATGAATAATATGGTGAACATGATGCGTGAACATATTCCACAAGAAACCAGAATTCACTATGTAATTACTGCTGGTGGTAAAGCACCCAATGTGGTTCCTGATTTTGCAGAAGTATATTACTATGTGCGTCATCCAAAGCGTAAAGATGTAGTAGAAATTTTTGATAGAGTAGTGAAAGCTGCTGAAGGTGCTGCACTTGGAACAGGTACTTCTATGAAATATGATATCATTGGTGGTACACACGATCTACTCATTAATAAAACATTAGCAGAGGCGATGCAAACCAATTTAGATAAAGTTGGTGGCGTTCAATACACAGAAGCAGAAATGGCTTTTGCTAAAAAATTACAACCAACTATGGTTGCTCCGGTTGATATTGCAACTGCTGCAATAGTTAAACCTTTAACTTATATCAACGAAGGGAATAGCGGTTCTACTGATGTGGGCGATGTGAGTTATGCAAAACCAACAGTTGGCTTACGCGCTGCTACATGGGTGCCAGGAACTGCAGCACATAGCTGGCAAGCCATTGCATCTGGCGGAACAGAAATTGGAACAAAAGGTATGTTGGTAGCAAGTAAAACAATGGCTTTAACTGCGATTGATTTGATGAGCAATCCTGCATTACTGGCTAAAGCAGTTGAAGAATTTAAAGCTTCTATCGGCGACTATAAGTACAAAGCATTGTTAGGCGACATCAAACCAGCCTTAAACTATAGAGATTAATTGATAATAAAAGAAGCGTAAAAAATATACGCTTCTTTTATTTTTTCCTCTTATGATTTTTTCAAGGCATCCCATAAACGGATGCCTTGATTTATTTTAAGTATGGCCTATTCGTTCACCTCTGGGCGCATCTGCGGAAACAAGAGTACATCTTGTATAGACGGTTGATTCAACATCATCATACATAATCTATCTATTCCAATGCCAATACCAGAAGTAGGTGGCATACCATATTCTAATGCTCTTAAGAAATCATGATCAATAAACATCGCTTCATCATCCCCTCTTTCCATTAAAGCCAATTGATCTTCAAATCTTTTTCTTTGATCTATTGGATCGTTTAATTCAGAATAAGCATTCGCTAATTCTTTTCCATTCACCATTAATTCAAAACGCTCTACCAAACCTTCCTTGGTTCTGTGCTTCTTGGTCAATGGACTCATTTCAATTGGATAGTCAATAATGAAAGTTGGTTGGATATAAGTGTGCTCACTTGTAGCACCGAAGATTTCATCAATCAATTTACCTTTTCCAATAGTGGGTGGTACATCTATCTTTAATGTCTTACAAACTTCTCTTAATCCAGCCTCATCCATTCCATCAATATCAATACCTGTATTTTCATGAATAGCTTCAATGATACTGATTCTTTTAAATGGCGCTTTAAAGTTGATGGTCTTTTCGCCCACTTTTAATTCAGTAGTGCCATGTAAAGTCATTGCAATCTTCTCAAATAATTGCTCAGTGATTTCCATCATCCAGAAATAATCTTTGTAGGCAGTATACCACTCAAGCACGGTAAATTCTGGATTATGTGTTCTATCCATTCCTTCATTTCTAAAGTTTCTACTAAACTCATATACCCAATCAAATCCACCAACGATCAATCTTTTTAAATACAATTCATTCGCAATACGCAAATAGAAAGGTACATCCAATGCATTATGATGCGTAATAAAGGGTCTCGCCGCCGCACCACCTGGAATGGCTTGTAATACAGGTGTATCTACTTCTAATGCACCGCGCTCGTTTAAGAACTGGCGAATGGTATTCATTAATATAGTACGCTTCGTAAAAGTGTCTTTTACTTCTGGATTGATAATTAAATCTGCATAGCGTTGACGATATCTAAATTCTGGATCTGTTACCGCATCAAATACCTGACCAGATTCATCACGCTTCACCACAGGAAGTGGTTTTAAGGACTTAGCTAATAAAGTAATGGTATTGGAGTGAACAGATGTCTCTCCTGTTTTAGTAGTAAATACATAACCAGTAGATCCAATGATATCTCCTAAATCCATTCCATTCTTGGTAATCACCTCCCAATAAGACTTGTCTTCGTCTGGACAAATCTCATCTCGCTTTACATATAATTGTATAATACCCTTGTCGTCTTGGATTTTAATAAATAGCACTTTACCCTTATCATTCACGCTCATGATTCTTCCTGCCACACAAACAGAGGCAAATTGCTCCTTTGTTTCTTCTGTATATTGATCCTTAATATCTGTTGAATAATGTGTAATGGGATATAAAGGGGCAGGATAAGGGTTAATCCCTGCTGCCTCCAAAGCTTGTAGCTTTTCTCTTCTAATAATCTCTTGTTCTGATAAAGAATGACTCATTAATATATAATTATGACTGCAAAAGTAAAACTAAGTAATCAATTAAAGAAAGAACCCTTCTTGAACTTCGCCCTCGCTTAAATGTATCAAATCTCCGGGTTGCATCTTATCAATACTATATGTACCCAT
Organism: Chitinophagaceae bacterium; assembly: GCA_017856545.1. Taxonomy (GTDB): domain Bacteria; phylum Bacteroidota; class Bacteroidia; order Chitinophagales; family Chitinophagaceae; genus Sediminibacterium. The sequence continues at coordinate 24,416 of JAFMEV010000009.1, read as the reverse complement.
TTGAGCTCTTATCAATCTAAGTACCGGGAATCCAACACTTGCAAACATCTTGCGGACCTGTCTATTCTTGCCCTCTATTAATGTTATGGAGGCCCAGCTGGTAGGGATGGCTTTTCTATAACGAATAGGGGGGTTGCGCTCGGGTACTTCTATGGTATCTGGTAGAACATGAACGCTAGCTGGTTTGGTTGAATAAGATGTACCATCTACACTAATAGTAACCCCTTTTGATAATTGTTGAATGGCTTCTTGGGTAATTGCACCATCTACTTGTACCCAATAGGTTCTTTTATGCTCGAAGCTTGGATGTAATAGCTGATGATTGATCTTTTTATCATTTGTCAATAACAACAATCCTTCACTATCATAATCTAATCTTCCTACTGGATATACATCTTTTTCTACTTCAATAATATCTTTCAAACATAATTTACCATCAGTAGATGTAAACTGTGAGAGCACTTGAAATGGTTTATATAAAAGATAATATTGCATCTAAAAACTCTTAGAAAAAACAAAGTCCCACTATGGGTGGGACCTCGTATATGGATGGGTTAGTAAGTACGGGAATTGAATTCCCATCACAATATTAAATATACTTTATCCTAATTCAAAAATTTTTTTTAACAAATTTTTTACGGTTATCCACAAATGGGCTATTTCAAAGCATTTAAAAATTTATTTTTTATGAGATAAATGATATGAATTTGATTTTTATTTTTTCTACTTTCATTTTTTTAAATCTGCTGAAAGCCTTTATTCATAATAGTTTCAGCATTTACTTTTTTTATAAGTGAATATATTTTTTATAATTTGTATGAAGTGAAAATCTATCATTGAACTCAAAAAATTATAGAGAAAAACCCGAAAAAAAATTTTTTACAAAAAAGGCTCGTTACCTTTGATTTAGGCCAAAAAACACGATTATGAAGCTTTCTGCACCCGTTTCAGTACAATGGTTATCTGAATTGATTCAATCCGAAATCATAGGTAATCATGAATTATTTATTACTGGAGTAAATGAAATTCATCAAGTAGAGAAAGGTGATATTGTGTTTGTAGATCATCCAAAATATTATGATAAATGTTTGAACAGTGATGCAAGTTGTATCATTATCAATAATAAAGAAGTAACTATTCCAGAAGGTAAAGCAATATTATTTTGTGCAGATCCTTTTGAAGCCTATGTGAAAATTATTGCGCATTTCAAACCATTTGAATTAAGCAATACAGCAATTAGTGCAGACTTAAAAATGGGTAAAAACACCCAAATTATGCCCAATGTTTTTATTGGTAAGAATGTCATCATTGGTGATCATTGTATAATTTATCCAGGCGTATCCATAATGGCGGATACCATCATTGGCAACAATGTGATCATTCAATCCAATACAGTGATTGGCAGTGACGCTTTCTATTATAATACCAAGAAAAATCGCCAAGATTGGTACACCAAAATGCCTAGTTGTGGACATGTGGTATTAGAAGATAAAGTAGAAATTGGGGCTGGATGTACCATTGATAGAGGCGTAAGTGGCGCAACGATTATTGGTAGAGGTACTAAGATTGATAATATGGTACATATTGGTCATGATACCCAAACAGGACCTAATTGTTTATTTGCTGCAGGTGTAGCTATAGCCGGTGGCGTAAAAATCAAAGAAGGAGTTACTCTTTGGGGACAAGTAGGCGTGAATAAAACCATTACCATCGAAGAAAATGTTACCGTGATGGGTCATTCTGGAGTAGTAGGTTCTTTGGAAGCAGGTAAAACTTATTTAGGATTCCCAGCAGAAGATGCAAGTATTAAAAGAAGAGAATTTGTTTGGATTAGACGCATTCCAGAATTATGGAAAAAAGTAATGGAAGATAAATAGCTTCTACAATTGATGTAAGCTTTTCAATTCATTACAAGTGCGCTCTATGGTTGCTTCTATTGTACGATACTTAAAAGAAGGGAAGGCTTCTAAGAATTTCTGATGATTAAAATGCACCACAGCTTGTGCAGTAGCTGCAGTCTCTTTGGTTAATAGAGGCGCTTTTCCGGTAAACAATGCTTTAATGGCTTCTAGTCTCCAAACGATAGCTGCTAATGTTGGAGTTACTTTTCTGTATGGAGGCCTTTTATTAAATCCTTTTGCGATGAGTGTAAATATTTCTCTATAAGATCTATTGTCTCCGCTAATAATGTATCGCTGTCCACTAATATCAGAGTCCATTAATAATTGCATCGCATCTATCACATCTAATACATCTACAAATCCACTTACTCCTTCGGTATACCATGGAAATTCATTGTAGGCGGATTTAAATATTTCAGATGATCCTTTATTCCAATCTCCTGCTCCTAAAATAATCACTGGATTCACAATAGCTATATTCAATCCCTCTGCCATTCCTCTCCACACTTCCATTTCTGCCAAGTATTTAGATTTACCATAGACACTATTACTGGTTTCTGGTGTCCAATACATACTTTCATCAACTGCTTTATCTTTTCTGATTCTTCCTAGGGCTGCTACAGAACTTACAAAAACTAATTTTTGAATTCCTTGTTCCAAACACTGATTCACCACATTGGCGGTTCCCTCTACATTAGCGTGTAACATTGTGTTAGCCTGACCTGGAGCAAATGATACAATCGCTGCACAATGATATACCTGTGTAGCGCCTTGCATGGCTTCTTGTAAACTAATGATATCTAAAATATCTCCCTGTCTCCAAATAACTTTATCAGAATGCTTAAAGGAGGGGATCTCTTTTCTATACAATGCAATAACTGGCTTGCCTTTTTCAATTAAGGATTGAATTAAATGTGCTCCCACTAAACCACTTGCGCCAGTAACAAAAATCATGGTACTTTATTCTTTAATTAATCTTCCGATATCTACTTTTAATTGCTCCACTTCAATAGATTTCAAGCCATCATAAATCTTACCTCTAATTTTTCCGTTTCTATCTACTAAAGCAAAAAACTGCGTATGTATAAATTGATCTTCTATTTTTTCTACATTGTTTTTTGGATCATCTAATAAATAAGATCCTCTCGCCATTTGATACAAACTATCTTTTCTGCCTGTCAAGAAAATCCACTTAGAAGTATTTACTTGCAATGAATCTGCATAATGTTTTAACACGGCAACCGAGTCTGTCTCTGGATTACAAGTGTGTGAAACAATTTGAAAAGAAGGCTCATTTTTATATTGCTCATATATGGCCTTCATATTGGTATTTAGTTTTGGACAAATGCCCTTACAAGTAGTAAAGAAATATTCAACTACTGTGATTTTGTTTTGATACACCGATTCTGTTACTGGTTGGCCATCCTGATTGGTAAAACTAAATGGTTGTACATAACTTAATACGGGCATTTTAACCTTCCAATTATCTGTTCCTCTAAATAAAAAGTAGTAAAATCCTAGCACCAATACTGTAAAAAATACAATATAGATAACTAGTTTTTGATTGATTTTAGGAGACGCCATTTTACCTGTTTTTAGTACCTCAAAGGTAGTATTTAATTAGTCCTTTTATTGGTTTATCTTTACACTATGTTTAAAAATTGGAATTGGGACGCGGTAGGTATTGGTGCTTCTTTAGCATGTGCTATTCATTGTGCATTATTGCCTTTATTTTTTAGCAGTTTACCACTATTAGGAATTAATATTTTACACAATCTTCAATTTGAATTGGGGATGATTTTATTATCCTTTGCCATTGGCGCCTACTCTTTATATCATGGTTACAAAAAGCACCATCATTCTTTTAAACCCATTATTTTATTCAGTATTGGTATTGGCTTGATGTTAAGCAGAATGCTTTTTAGAGAATGGGACCTTATTTTATTATTTCCTGCTGCGTTTTTTATTATCATAGCACATATCAACAACCACAACAGTTGTAGAATGCATAATCACGCGCATGCGGATGATTGTGATCACTAAATTGTATAGCTAATACTGCCGTCTTTCTCATCCTTTAATTGGATGCCCATATCGGCTAATTGATTTCTGATTTTATCGCTGGTAGCAAAATCTTTTCTTGACTTGGCGTCTTTTCTGATTTCAATCAATAATTCCACCACAGCTTTTAATTGCTCGCGATTAGCGCCGGCTTCTATTTTAATACCCAAAATATCTTCAATAAATACCTTCAATTGTTGTTGGATAAAGATCCATGTATCTCCACTTACCGCGTCTGCTGCAATATGCTTGTCTTTTAATGAATTAATACTTGGTGCAATTTCAAATAAATTTGCCACTACTTTAGCCGTATTAAAATCATCATCCATAAACGCTTCTAACTCATTCACCCAAGTTTTTAATTGAGTATCCAACGTTGGGTCTGAAGCTTGAGTACCTGGAGTAAAGCTTTGCGCCTTTAACCACTCGTATGCTTCCATCAAACGCTTCAAGGCTTTTTCAGAAGCTTGTAAAGCTTCGTTACTAAAATCTAGTGTGCCTCTATATTGACTTTGTAAAATAAAGAATCGAACGGTCATCGGTGCATAAGCCTGTGTTAATTCCTGGTGTTGTCCAGAAAACAATTCACTTAGTTTAATCACATTGTTATAGCTCTTACCCATTTTACGACCATTGATCGTAATCATATTATTGTGCATCCAATAACGTGCTGGTATCTCGTGATTACACACATTACTTTGTGCTATTTCACATTCGTGATGAGGGAATTGTAAATCCATTCCACCTCCGTGTATATCAAAACGCTTTCCTAAATATTTAGTAGCCATCGCAGAACACTCAATATGCCAACCCGGGAAACCCTCTCCCCATGGGCTTTGCCAGCGCATGATATGTTCAGCAGGCGCTTTTTTCCATAAAGCAAAATCTACTTTATTTTTTTTCTCGTCTTGATTTTCTAATTCGCGGGTTGTTTCTAATTGTTCTTCTAAGTTTCTTCCACTTAAAATTCCGTAGGGCTGATTTTTCTTAGAATAATCTTCATTGTATTTTACCACATCAAAATATACAGAGCCATTTTTTTCATATGCATAACCATCTTTGATAATGGTCTTGATCATTTCAATTTGCTCTACAATATGTCCTGTTGCGGTAGGTTCAATGCTTGGAGGCATATTATTAAACTGCTCCATCGCCCAATGATACAAGTGCGTATATTTTTGCACCAGTTCCATGGGTTCTAGTTTTTCTAAAATCGCCTTGGAAGCAATTTTATCTTCTGCTTGTTTGCCTTCTTCTTCAAAATGACCAGCATCTGTAATATTTCTTACATAGCGTACCTTATAACCTTTGTGCAATAAATAACGATATACTACATCAAATGTGATAAAAGGTCTTGCATGCCCTAAATGACTTTCTCCACTCACCGTAGGTCCACATACATACATGCCAACATAAGGCGCGTTGATGGGCTCAAATACTTCTTTTTGTCTGCTGAGTGAATTGTATAACTTAAGTGGCATAATATGGCCTCAAAGATATTTGATTTTAGGGAATTGAAGGCCTAATTCTTCTTTAACAAAAGGTCGGAGAATACCATGTGATGATCGCTTAAGTTTTCATCCACCGATTCCCAGCCCTTTACCTCCCAACGATTGTCTGCTAAAATATAGTCAATGCGTAAAGTGGGTGAGAGTCCCATAAAGGTTAATCCAATGCCAAATCCTTTTTTCAAAAAGGCATCTTGTAAATTACCCTTGATGGTTTTATAGGTGTAAGAACTTGGGACATCATTAAAATCTCCAGTGATAATGGTTGGATAAGGTGATTGATCTAAGGCTGCTCTTACGATTTCTGCCTGAACAGCTCTTTCTACAAATGCCTGTTTCATTTTTCTAAGAACACTTCTATTGGCTTTCACCTCTAAATCATTGCTTGGTGTTTCATGAAATTCAAAATCGTTTTGTTTGAATCTATATGAAGCCAAATGAGTGGTATACACTCTAATGGTATCGTCCCCTTTTAAGATAGTCGCATATATCAGACTCTCCCCATTTAAAAAAGAAATTCTTTTTGAATCAATGATAGGATACTTTGAATAAATAATACAACCAGCAAAATAATTAGGATCTGCTGTTTGATAATCTTTCGAGAAGAATGCATAAGGATATTTTTTCTCAAAGTACAATGCATGATTGGCTGCATCATTTGGTTTTTCTTTGGTATTATATTCTTGTAATGCAATAATATCTGGATCCCATTTTTGAATAGAATAAGCAATTTCTTCTGCCCTAAATTTATGGCCTGCTGCCATTTCTTCACTTCCATTAAACTCTTTGATATTCCAACTTGCTACTCTTAGATGATTGTTTTTTCTTTTGATAGGAAATGGCGTTCCTGGATGCCAAGCAAATAAAACACTGATCACCTTCCATCCAAAAGCCAAACTAATGAGTGGCAATAATGCCAATATAGGTTTGGCTAATAACCAAAGTATTATCAATAATAATTCTAGTACAATTAAATAAGGTGCTGCGATGCCTAAAAATCCATTGATCCAAATAAGTGGAAGCGGGTTAAAAAAAATAGGATATAAAAACAAGGTGGTCACTAGTATATTGAATACCAATAAAAATCTCTTGATAAAAATTCTCAACCTTGACTTTTTTTTAGCCATTAACTTTTAGGTGTTAAACTATTATTGATGGAGCTTAATAATCGATGCATCCACGCACCTAAATCTATTTCTTTTTTTAATAAAAATGCATAGAGTAATCCACTTAATCCCCCCAATACAATTGAAAAACTTTCTTCTATAGAAATGGTAGTTAAAGATAGGGCTGTAATGATTGCATAAAGAATACCTAATAACCAAGCAGGAATGCCTTTAGCAATATTGGAAAGTATGGTATACTTAGGCGCTATAACTATCGTAGCCATTGCGATGGCCAATACACTGGTTTGAGCACCAATCAATGGTTCATGTCCTTTGTGCAATACATAACTGGTTGCTGCAATGATTCCACTATAAAGATAGATGGGAAATAAATGTCTATTGGCTTGTACGTTTTGTAAGATATTACCAAAAATGAATAACCAAAACATATTGGTAAACAAAGCCCAAAAATTATCATGGGTCCAATTAAATGTTACGAAGGTCCAAGGTGCCTGATCTAATTTGGCTGGTAATAATATTACATATTGATAAATCTCTTTTTGAAAATCCATAGCGGGAAATCCTTCTAAGTAATACGTTACTTTCATGAAAACAAAAGCCACTGCCACTACCAAATTCACAGCCAATAAAGCTACTAAAGCATTGTTATCAGCACCCCATAAAGGCTTATTAGAAGAATCACTCATTGATGATAAATTGAGATTAATAAAATGTTTTGCGATTTTTTCTATTCCAGATATACACTAAAATAAATCCTACCACTGCACCGCCCACATGTGCCCATCTTGCCACATTATCTCCTGCTGAATTACGAATCGCAAAAATTAATTCATAAGAGAAGTATAAAATTCCCAGCCATTTTGCTTTAATGGGGAACAAGAAATAAATATAGATATAGGTATTAGGAAACAAATACACAAAAGCTATTAAGATGCCAAAAACTGCGCCACTAGCGCCTAGGGTAGCCACATTCACTTTCTTATTGTAGTAATTCATGAATTGGTCATAAGTGGCATCATGCACATAATTGGATGTTACAATTTCTTTATACTGATGGATCAATGGCATTAATTCAAAAGATAGTATTGCTAAGTGAATCACTGCTGCACCCATACCACACAAAACATAAAACAATAAAAATCTTTTTGGACCCCATAGATTTTCAAGAATAGAACCAAACATCCAAAGCGCCAACATATTTCCAAAAATATGCCCTAAGTCGCCATGTAAAAACATATGGGTGATTAATTGCCATGGCTGGAACAATTCACTTTGCCATGCATGTAAAGCCAAAAAGTCTTCGAAAGAAAATTTACTGGTTGGTCCAGCAAAAGTGTTTTGCGCTAAAAACAATAAACCATTAATGATTAATAAGTTTTTTACAATGGTAGGCAATACTTCAAATCTCGTAGGTCTAAATTGATTCATTGTTTATTTTCTTTTTAGTTGAACTACATTTTCAATATGTAAAGTATGAGGAAACATATCTACTGGTTGTATTTTAGTGACTTGGTATTTTTCATCTAATAAAGCTAGGTCTCTTGCTTGTGTTGCAGGATTACAGCTAACATACACAATCGTAGGCGCTTCCATCTCTAATAATTTACGCACTAGTTTTTCGTGCATGCCCGCTCTTGGTGGATCTGTAATAATCACATCTGGTTTTCCATGCGCTGCAAAAAAAGCATCATCACATATATCAATCACATCTCCTGCAAAAAATGCCGTGTCTTCAAGGCCATTGATAGAAGCATTTATTTTAGCATCTTCTATAGCATCGGCAACCACTTCCACGCCCACAATTTTCTTTGCGTTCTTACTACAAAATATACCTATGCTTCCTGTACCACAATACAAATCATACACCACTTCTTTTCCAGTGAGTTCTGCAAAGTCTCTAGTCACTTGATACAACTTTGTAGCTTGATAAGAATTGGTTTGGAAAAAAGATTTAGGACTTATTTTAAATTGGAAGTCTTCTAATTTTTCGGTGATATACCCATTTCCAAAATACACTTGTGGTAATAAATCTTGCATACTATCATTTCGCTTGGTATTGATGGTATACAATAAAGTGGTGATCTGTGGAAACTGCTGTAACAATAGATTTAATAAAGCTTCTCTTTTTTCTTTGTCTTCATATCCCAATATTAAATTTACCATCCACTCGCCCTGTGTAGTATTTCTTACAAACATATTTCTTAGCCAACCCACATGTTGTTTGATATTGTAAAAAGGCATCTCATTGTCTACTGCAAATTGAGCCACGGCCTTTCTCATTAAATTAGTGGGTTCTTCCTGTAAATGACAGGTATCAATCTCCACTACTTTTTCAAAAAAGCCTCTTGCATGAAATCCGCCTGCACCCACAGATTTTTCTGGCAATGTACCAGCAGCCTTCATTGCTCTAAACGCTTCAAAAGGAATAAATTTCTCCGTAGCAAAAGTATACTCCACTTTATTTCTATAACCTTCTGTTGGTGTGGCACCTAAAATGGGAGCAATCTCTGGTAAAGCCACTTTAGCAATTCGAGTAAGATTATCCACTACTTGCTTATGCTTGTATTGTAATTGCTGTGCATAAGGCAACATCTGCCATTGACAACCACCACATACGCCAAAGTGTTCGCAAAATGGTTGTACTCTATTGGCTGAATAACTATGAAAATTCTTTGCAAAACCTTCTGCCCAATCGGCTTTATTTTTTTGTAATTGAATATCAACCACATCGCCAGGCACGGCTCCTTCTACAAAAATTACTTTTCCGTCCACGCGTGCCAAAGACTTGCCTTCTGCGGCATAATCCTCAATCAATACTTTTTCTAAAATAGGGGCTTGTTTATTTTTTCTCACTTGCACAAAGGTACTCAACCAACCTTGATTTTTGAATAAAATGAGACTTATAAATTATATTTGAATCCAATTAAAATGGATCTATGAAAAACTGGATATGTTTAGTGTTATTATTAAGTGGATTGGTTGAACAAACTATGGCTCAGGTAAAGAAACCATCTGCGCCTGTTGGCCACGCAATTCAAGTAAGTTTGAAACCTTATCAAAATACCAAAATTTATATTGGCACCAATTACGGAAACAATAGGGTTTTAGCTGATTCTTGTGTATTGAATGAAAAAAGTGAAGGTGTATTTAAAGGACCTCAAAAATTAACTCCAGGAATTTACTTTTTAGTAAACCCTAAGTACAATATTCTATTTGATTTTATTGTGGACGATGCACAAAATTTTAAAATTATTGCAGACACCAATAATTTGACAAATTATTCCATTATTGGTTCTGTAGAAAATGATTTGTTTAAAGAGTATTCCATAGCAGTTAATAAAATTGGAGGGGAATTAACAGCCATTGAAAATAAATTTAAAACCTCTACGACTGCAGCTGACTCTGCTTTATATAGAACTCAATATATCAGTAAGGATAAAGAGCTTAAAGAGCAAAGAACTTCCTTCATGAAAGCGCATCCAAAATCTATGATGAGCTATTTATTAAATGTGATGCAACGCCCAGAAGCCCCAGCCATACCGGTTATCAATGGCAAAGCAGATAGTTTGTATCCATACTATTTTGTAAAAAATCATTTTTGGGACAATGTGGTATTTAATGATAATAGATTAATTAGAACACCTTTTTTTGAAGCCAAACTAGATGAGTACTTTAAAAATTATGTAGCAAGAGATGCTGATTCTATTATTGAAGAAGTACAATACATGTTAACAGTGGCTAAAACAGGTAAAGAGATTTATCCATTTTTGCTTTTCAAGTTTACCAACAAATACATCAGTCCAGAATTCATGGGACAGGATAAAGTGTTCTTACACTTGTATCAAAACTTTTTTGCAAAAGGCGATACTGTTTTATTGAATGATGCTTCCAAGAAATCCATTACTGAAAGAGCTTATAGCATGATGGCGAACCAATTGGGTTTAGCCGCTCCTGCATTAGATATCAACACCATTGATGACAAGCCTTTCTCTTTATACAAAACCGCAGCACCCTATACCTTTATTGCTTTTTGGGATCCGACATGTAGTCATTGTAAAGTAGAAATTCCACAATTAGATTCTATATATAAAGCCAGTTGGAAAAAATTGGGAGTACAAATTGTGGGAGTAAATATTAATTACAAAGAAATACCTGCTTGGAAAAAATTTCTCTCAGAAAATAAAATAGACAATTGGTTTCATGTGTATCAAACCGAAGCGGCTTTGAATAAAGAAATTACAAATCAAAAACCAACTACGATCAGACAATTGTACGATGTGTTTAAAACACCTACTTATTATTTACTAGACGCCAATAAAAGAATCATTGCGAAAAATCTAACCCTACAACAGTTTAACGATTTCCTTTTAAATAGTAAGAAGAAATAAAAGAAGATGCTATCACATCTAATGAAAAAAATGACAACATAAATTATGTATAATTTATGTTGATGGGTAGATTAAAAAAAATCAATTAGACAGTAAATAAATAAGGTGCTAAATTTTATAGCACCTTATTTATTAAAACACTTTAGCTACCACATCTCTAATTACTTTAGGCTTGCCAAGTGTGTAGTAATGTAAAACTGGGACTCCTGCTGCTTTTAGCTCCTTGCTTTGTTGGATCAACCACTCTGTACCCACTTGCTCACAAGCTTCATCAGTAGTGGCTGCATTCATTGCTTTGGACAATGCTTCTGGAATATCTACAAAGAAAATATTAGGTAAAACAGTCAGTTGTTTTTTATTCGTAATAGGTTTTAATCCTGGAATAATCGGCACATTGATACCAATACTTCTGCAAGCATCTACATATTCAAAATATTTTTTGTTGTCAAAAAACATTTGCGTCATTATGTATTGTGCACCTGCGTCTACTTTTTCTTTGGCTTTTTGTAAATCAAATTCCATACTAGGTGCTTCAAAATGTTTTTCTGGATAACCAGATACACCCATACAGAAATTGGTTTTACTTCCATTCAAGATATCCTTGTCTAAATAAACACCGTTATTTAAATCAACAATCTGCTTTAATAAATCAATCGCTTGTTTATTTCCGTTAGGTGTTGGTACAAATGTTTTTTGTCCTTTCTCTGCATCACCTCTTAACACTAGTACATTGTCAATACCTAAAAACTGTAAATCAATTAATGCATCTTCCGTTTCTCTTTTGGAAAAACCACCACAGATAATATGTGGAACAGCATCCACATTATAATGGTTCATGATGGCTGCACAGATACCTACGGTACCAGGACGCTTACGCACATCCACCATCTCGGTGCTTCCATCTTCCTTGGTTCTAGCAATGGTCTCACTTCTGTGATAAGTAACATTGATCCATGATGGTTTAAATTCCATCAAAGGATCTATATGATCAAATAATGACTTAATGGTCTTTCCTTTTAGCGGCGGCAATACCTCATATGATAATAATGTTCCCTTTGCCTTTGTTAAATGTTCTATTACGTGCATAGAACACAAAAATAGTTAATATTTAGCCTTATTTTTGTACAAATTTTTAGAGTGAAGCTTACCATACATACCAACAATCTTGTAAAGCAATATAAAAGCAGAAAAGTAGTGAACGATGTGAGCATTTCTGTTCAACAAGGAGAGATTGTGGGCTTATTGGGACCCAATGGCGCTGGTAAAACCACTACATTTTATATGGTAGTGGGTTTGATTGCACCCGATCAAGGATCTGTTTATTTAAACGAAGAAGATATTACCAAGCTTCCCATGTATAAAAGAGCTCAAATGGGATTGGGTTATCTACCTCAAGAAGCAAGTGTCTTTAGAAAGTTATCGGTGGAAGATAATATTATGGCAGTGTTAGAAATGACTGCCTTAAATAAAGAAGAAAGAGAAGCAAAATTAGAAAGCTTATTAGATGAATTTAATTTACACCATGTGAGAAAAAACAATGGTGATAGTTTGAGTGGTGGGGAAAGAAGAAGAACTGAGATTGCAAGAGCCTTAGCCGTGGATCCTAAATTTATTTTATTAGACGAGCCCTTTGCTGGCGTGGATCCTATCGCAGTAGAAGATATTCAATCGGTAGTTGCAAAATTAAAAACCAAAGACATTGGTATTTTAATTACCGATCACAATGTAAATGAAACCTTATCTATTTGTGATAGAGCTTACTTATTAATTGAAGGAAAAATATTCAAGCACGGCACTGCTGAAGAATTAGCTGCAGACGAACAAGTTCGTCGTCTTTACCTTGGAACCAATTTTGAGTTGAAGCGTAAGGATTGGATTATTGAGATGGGTCAAAAAGCCAAGTAATTTCTTATATTGTGCAGAGTAAATGAAAATTTTTAGTCCAGCACTTTCACGATTGGCTCGTTTTCGCTATTGGCGAATTGAGCATTGGGAAAATGACCCTATTGCAGCACAGCGAGAAGTCTTACAAGACCTTATTACCCACGGGCAATACACGCAGTTTGGCAGAAAGTATGGTTACTCCGATATTTTTACTATTAGAAAATTTAAAGAGACCGTTCCCATTCATGAATACCAAGATTTGAAGCCTTATATAGATCAGATCATGGATGGTGAAGAATCTGTTTTATGGAATACACCTGTTGGATGGTTTGCAAAAAGCAGTGGCACCACTAGCGATAAAAGCAAGTTTATTCCTTTAACCAAGGAAAGTATTGAAGACAATCATTTTCAAGCAGCCAAAGATGTGTTGACTATTTATTATCATGCATACCCAGAAAGTGATTTATTAACTGGTAAGGGTTTAGTCATTGGTGGTAGTCATCAAGTGCATCCTATCAAAGACAATATTCAATTTGGAGATTTAAGTGGTGTCTTATTACAAAACTCTCCTTTCTGGTCCAATTTTATTAGAACTCCAGAATTGGCTATTGCATTAATGGATGAGTGGGAAGGAAAAATAGAAGCATTAGCACAAAGCACCATCAATGAACCAGTTACTTCTATTTCGGGTGTACCCACTTGGACCTTGGTTTTACTAAAAAGAATTTTAGAAATTTCTGGTAAAAAAAATATCAAAGAAGTTTGGCCTGACTTTGAATTATATATTCATGGCGGAGTTTCTTTTACTCCATATAAAGAACAATTTGAAAAAATTATTGGTCCAGGATGTAAGTATATCGAGATATACAATGCCAGTGAAGGTTTCTTTGCTGCACAAGATAAGATTGATGAAGAGGGGATGTTATTGTTTTTAAATCATGGTATCTTTTACGAGTTCATGCCTATTGAAGAATATGGTAAAACCCATCCAATAACAGTTGGTTTAGACAAAGTAGAAATAGGAAAGAACTATGCTATTGTAATTAGTACCAATGGAGGTCTTTGGAGATATTTGGTGGGAGATACCATTCAGTTTGTTCAACTCAATCCTTATAAAATAAAAGTAAGTGGTAGATTGAAACAATATATCAATGCTTTTGGAGAAGAAGTCATTGCAGATAATACAGATCACGCGATTGCAAAAACCTGCGCAGCATTTAATGTTACATTAAATGAATATACTGCTGCGCCAGTGTATATGACTGATCACAATAGTGGTGCACACGAATGGTTGATTGAGTTTGAAAAAGCACCTGAAGATTTACATGCATTTACGGTAGCATTAGACAATAATTTAAAAGCATTGAATAGTGATTACGAAGCCAAGAGACATAAGGACATTGCCTTAGGACTTCCTCAAATTACAGCAGTAAAAAAAGGATGCTTTCACGAGTGGTTAAAAAGAAAAGGGAAATTAGGTGGACAACATAAAGTGCCTAGACTTTCTAATGAGCGTACATTTGTAGAAGAACTGAAATTGATTCACCTAGAAGGATAAAAAAATACAAAATGATTGATACTTTAGGATGGATAGCCACTGCGGTAGTAGTAGGTTCCTTTGGAATACAGGATGTAAAAAAACTAAGAATCATCAATATGTCTGGAAGCGTACTTTGGATTGTATATGGTTTTTTAAAACAGGATAATCCTATTATATTTGTAAATATGAGTATCATATTGATGCATACTTATTGGTTTATTAAAAATAGAAAGTAATGAAATTATTAGCAGGAAAAGTATCTATCGTAACAGGCGCTGCAAGAGGCATCGGAGCTGCTATTGCATTAAAATTAGCAGAACAAGGTAGCCATGTTGCATTCACGTATGTAAGTGATAGTAGTGCTGAAAAAGCAAATCAACTAGTTGCTGAAATTGAAAAATTAGGTGTTAAAGCCAAAGCTTATAAAGCTAATGCGGGAGACTTTGCTGCATGTGAAGCATTCGTTAACGATGTGGTAGCAACATTTGGAACGGTTGATATTTGTGTAAACAATGCAGGTATCTCAAAAGATAATTTATTGTTGAGAATGACTCCTGAACAATGGGACGATGTGATGGAAACAAACTTGAAAAGTGTGTACAACATGACCAAGCAAGTAATTCGTCCAATGATGAAAGCTAGATCTGGTAGTATTATTAATATGAGTTCTATTATTGGTATCAGAGGCAATGCAGGTCAATCAAGTTATGCTGCAAGTAAAGCTGGTATCATTGGATTTACTAAATCTATAGCTGCCGAAGTTGGTAGTAGAAATATTCGTTGCAATGCGATTGCTCCTGGTTTTATTGAAACCGATATGACACATTATTTAAATGAAGGCGAAGCGGGAAAATCTTTCTTGGAAAAAATTCCATTGGGAAGATTTGGTAAAGCAGATGAAATTGCAAACACTACTTTATTTTTAGCGAGTGATATGAGTAGCTATGTGACTGGTCAAGTGATTAGCGCTTGTGGTGGTTTGAATATTTAAATATCAAAAACCTATTTATAAAAAAGGATCAACAGTTGTTGATCCTTTTTTATACTTTATTCAGCAATTAGATTCTTTTATCAATTTCCGTTTTTAAGCTAGCATAGATAGATTCAACAGTTCCTTCTCCTTTTACATTCACCACTTTATTGAATTGCGCATAGTGTTTTGCTACTGCAGTTGTTTTATCATGGTATTCTTGAATACGCGCGCGAATAATTGTTTCATTGGTATCGTCACTACGACCAGATGTTAAACCTCTTCCTAATAATCTTTTCACTAATTCTTCTTCACTCACTTCTAAAGCTAATACCACATTGATCTCACTTGACTTGCTTTTTAATAAAGCATCTAATGCGATACATTGTGCAGTGGTTCTTGGAAATCCATCAAATAAAAATCCTTTCGCTTCAGGATGTGCTTGCATAAAATTATCTACCATGCCAATCACCACTTCGTCTGGAACCAATTGACCAGCATCCATAAAACGCTTTGCTTCTAAACCCAAAGTAGTTGAATTGCCAATCTCTTCTCTTAATAAATTACCAGTAGAAAGGTGTTTTAAACCAAATTCTGCAATGATAGATTCACTTTGAGTGCCTTTTCCGCTTCCTGGAGGGCCAAATAAGATTAGATTGAACATGCTAATGAGTTGAAAGATTCGTTGTTGTTAACAAAGATACAGAACTAGCGTAAATTTTAACAGATGCTAGCTTAAAAAAACTGAACAAAATAACTGAATACTTGTTAGTATTTTTGAACTAAGAATATCTATATGTATAAACTAGTCTTTGTATTGCTCTGCTTTTCTCAAATAGCATGTGCACAAAACAATTCAAAAACCGCTCAAATCAACCCTAGTATGAGTAACAAGAACAATCCCTATTATAAAAAGAATCAACAGGAGAACGTTGTGGTACCAGATAGTATTTGGAAACAAATTCTTCCGGCAGATGTATATGAAATTGCAAGATTAAAAGGAACCGAGCGTCCTTTTACGAGCAAGTATGAAACATCTAAAGAAGTAGGTACTTATTTTTGTGCTGCATGCGGTAACGCTTTATTTAAAAGCGATACCAAATTTGATAGTGGTTGTGGATGGCCTAGTTTTTATGAACCTATTGCAAAAGGTTCAATTATTTATACTCCGGACAATAGTCATGGAATGAGAAGGACCGAAGTTCAATGTGGCAAATGCAAAGCGCATTTGGGTCACGTTTTTGAAGACGGTCCTCCTCCTACAGGATTACGCTATTGTATTAACGGCGTTATCCTAGATTTTGAGAAGAAATAATTTACTCATGTGCGTCTTCTGCTAGCTCATTCGCAACTACAGAAGGAACATTGATTAAGCTTCCATAAAACAATGCATTTAAAAATAGCTTGTTCGTGCCATACCATGCTCCTCTAAAATTAGGTTCATCGGCAAACAAGACAACTCTACCCATTCCCTCTTGACCTATTAAGATGGAGGGATTGTTTCGCATTTTCTTTAATGTAGTTGCATGTACATAACCCCCTACAACGGGTTCATTCAAGTATTGTGCTACGGTGTTATAAGGATTTGAACTCTTTTGGAAAAAGGTAAGTCCGTTTTTATACACAGAAACATACTTATTAGTAAAGCCATAACCCACTGGATGAGTAGTGTCAAGATCTATTTTAAAGATGGATCCACCCAAGGCTTTTGCTCCTTCTATCTCAACAGCTCTATCGTATAATTGTCTAGTACTACTAAATACAGAATCCGTGATTAATTTATGTTTAGTAATTCCATTTCTAATAGCCCACTCTGCTCCTCCTTTAATGGTGATCAAAGTATTACCATTTTGGATCCATGCTCTAATTTTATCAACGCTTGATTTATCCAATAAAGCATAATTACCAGATACCATGATCATTGTATTATACCTTGTCAAATCAATTCTTGAAAAAGTTAAAACATCTGCTTTAGTGATTGGCATGCTTAATCTTTGATCCAATAAATGCCATACTTCACCCGCTTCAGATGCAGCAACACCTGTACCTATAATCATAATGGCTTCGGGCTTTTTTAATGTTCTCACATAATTGCTTCCTAAATCAATACCCGAATTGCTAAAACCAGAACCAATACTGTGCACTTCAATATTAGCGTCTTTACTTGCTGCTTGTATAATTTCAAAAACCTTATCGCTAGATAACTGCTGTTGTTGAACAGATACCACTACGGTACCATAACCAAATTGCTTATCTGAAGAACCAATAGTAATACTAAATGGTCTTGTTGCTGTTTGTACAATAACTCCTTGTTTTTGTAAGTCAAAAATAAATTTATGAATATTGTAATCTGTATTGTTTACAATATATGCATAGGTACTTTTTGTTGCAGCGGGCTTGGTTGCATTAAGTGCTGCATTAATTTTAGCGCCAGTTACAAAAGCAGTTTTTACTTCTGTGTAGGGTAAATTAAATGCATGAATTAAACTCCATGTAGATGCATCATAAAAAGAACTGTCTTTATATGGAATTTGATTTTCAAAAATTGTTCTTACCATAATATGATTGTCTTGTGCTACAGGAACATAAAATTGTTTACTATTAGGCACTTCATATACATCTACTCTATGAATTTGTAATAAGTCTACAAAAGCTTTTGTTCTATTGTAATCATTTGGATCTCCAAAAGCATATCCTTTAATCACAGATGCTTCTGCTTGTTTTTTAGCGGTCTCATAAAAGTTTTTTCTTAGATCTAATAAAGCGTCTTTTTCTGCAAGAGATGCTTTAATGGTAGCCAGTGATGCAGTAAACTGATTTCTTATGGTGAATGCAAATGTGATAGGGATTGTAGTGGTTTCTTGAACATGTCCTCTACTACTTCCTTGTTCAAATAAAAATCCTGCACCACCATAAAAATTGATATAGCTACTTCCATATCCTGGATATAATTTATCAAATGCTTCTTTTGTAAAATACATTGAGCCAATATTGTTGGCTGCCTTGGTAAAATATTCAGCAAATTTTGGATAGATATTTTTATATAAATATCCTGGCACTACAGGGTTGTTACTTGCTTCTTCTCCCGGATCAAAATAGAAAGTTGAGTTGGTACCCATTTCATGATGATCTGTTTGCACATAAGGTCTCCACTTATGAAAGAAATTAATTCTATTTCTTGTTTCTGGAAAAGTAGCTAAATACCAATCTCTATTTAAATCAAACCAATAGTGATTGAATCTTCCTCCAGGCCAAATTTCATTATGTTCTCTGTCATTAGGGTCTGCTACTGGAGGAAATCCTTTGTGCATATTGGCCCAATTGGTATGTCTATCTCTTCCATCTGGATTAATATTAGGATCCATGGTGATCACCATTTGTGACAACCATTGTTTTGTTTCTTCAGATTCCGACGCAGTTAAATAATACGCCGTTAACATGGCTGCTTCACTAGATGAAGGCTCGTTACCGTGCACATTGTAGGCTAAGTGAATCACTAAGGGTACATTTTTAGTGGCTCCGTTTTTTTGACCAGCCAAATGTGCTTCTCTAATTGATTCAATATTTTGATGATGCTTGGGATCTGTAAAAACTGCAGTTATCTGTGCTCTATGCTCAAAAGTTTCTCCAATAATTTCACTACTCACTCTATCAGATAATCTGTCTAACTCTTTTATATACTCTACAATTCTTTCATGACGAGTATGTTGCTCACCCATATTGTATCCTAAGAATTGTGCAGGAGTTGGTATAGCAGGATTAAATTTTCCAGCATTTGGATAAAAATAATTTTCTTGTGCCAATACTGTTAAAGTGAACAATATTGCACTACATAATAAATGAAGCTTTTTCATATGATTAAACTGTTTGAGTGGATGGAAGTTTATGTTTCTTATTGAAATAAAATATTGAATAGATTGTAATAATCACGCCAACAAAAGATAATAGCATTACACTTTGAGAGAAAAAAGAAGTCCATTGAATTTTCAATGTCATTCCTTCTTTCACCAACATCACTGTTACGCTACCCACATATCCCACAGAGTCTGCCACATAAATAAAGAAGCCCACATTGCCTTTCATGGAAAATGCAGCAATTAATCGATCAAAGAAAATAGAATTAAAAGGGATGTATACTAAATACAATCCCAAGCCCACCAACATCATCCACCAAAATGGATCTAATAATTTTTGCGTAAAATAATAAGTAGAACTACCAGCAATAATAAATCCAATAATGATAAATGCATGTGCCACCATCAAGGCTTTAAAATTATTTTTAATAGCAACTATTGCACCAATCAATACTAAAATTAAAATAGTAATAGGCGTTTCTGTTTCTGTAAACACTGCTGGTCTTGAAGCGTAGCCCATCTCCTTCCACATATCTGCAGAAAAATTATCTCTGATATCTCTAAAAATAGTAGCAAATAAATACACTACTACAAAAGCAATAATGCCTGGTAAATATTGTTTTAATAAATTTTTTCTATCTGTTCCGGTCATAGGAATACGTTGCGTTCTGAGTGCTTCGTCTTCTGCACTCGGTGGCGGCACTTTTTCTAAACCATACACACAAATGATTAATGGAATGGCGAATACCAATCCAGTAGCAAAGGGTACCCAAAATTCAGAAATGGCAAAACTTTGTATCAACCATCCTCCTACAGATTTTACCCATCCTGAAGAAAAAATAAAACTTACTGCTAATGCTGCTCCAATAAAATCTGTACTCTTTCTCCCTTCCACATAACTAAATACCACGCCCCATAACATTCCTAGCGGAAATCCATTCACAAATAAAAAAACAACATTATAAGGAGCTGGAACGATTGCAAATAATAACCATGCCGCCCATGCAATTCCCGTTAACAAAAAAATAATTTTATAGCGTTGCTTTTTTTCAAGTCCTGAAATAAATTTTATTCCATAAAATTTAGCTAATAAATAACCCAACATTTGACTAATCACTAATGCTGTTTTATAAGCAATGGGTCCAAACATCAATCCATCAAAAGTGCAAACAGTAAATGATTTTCTAAATCCAAATACAAAAACATAAGTGCCAAAAGCAACCAATGCCGCATACAGCGCAATTCCTTTTTCTTTGTTGATGAGTGGCATCTTTCTTGTTTACTTCAAATTTAGTGTTTTATGCACGCAATTATTAACTAAATTAGTGCTTTATGAACAAGCAAAAGATTTGTATTGCACCATTGGATTGGGGCTTAGGTCATGCTACCAGATGTATACATCTGGCCAAATCTTTGATGCAATTGGACTATCAAATTTATATTGCAAGTGAGGGCTATCATGAAGTAATTTTGAGAGAAGCCTTACCAGAAGCTACTTTTTTACCTTTAGCGGGCTATAGAATTCAATATAGCAAAGACGGAAAATGGTTCTTACTAAAGATGCTTGCACAAATACCCAAGATACTGTTTAGTATTTATTATGAAAGAAACTGGTTGCGTAAAATGCAGCAGCAATTTCAATTTGATATCATCATTTCTGATAATCGCTTTGGCTTCCACCATAAAAAAGTGCCTTCTGTATTTATTACACATCAATTAAATATTCAAACAGGATTTGAGTTGACCAATTCCATTGCAAGATGGTTGCAATATCGATATATTAAAAAGTTTAGCAGTTTATGGATACCCGATATAGAAGGCAACAATAATTATGCTGGTCTATTAAGTAATCCAAAAGTGAAGCCCAACATGCCTATTTGGTATTTGGGGGCACTTTCCAGATTAAGTCCAAGTATAGAAAAAACAACATATGAGCCCATTCAGTTTCTAGGTATTGTGAGCGGGCCAGAACCCCAAAGAACAATTTTTGAAAATGCATTGTGGATGCAGGGTAATACAAGTGATACAGCATTTGCGCTGGTTGCAGGCAGACCTGTTGGAAATAATGAACCCAGTTTGTCAAATAAAGGAAAATTATACCCACATGCCAATGGAGCAACATTAGCAGCACTAATAGCGTCCGCAGAATACATCATTTTCAGAGGAGGTTATACTAGTTTGATGGAGTTAATCCCTTTTCAAAAAAAGTTAATCATCATTCCAACGCCCGGACAAACAGAACAAGAATACCTTGCAACTTGGTGGGAATCCAATGGATGGGCTATTTCTTTTAGTCAAGAAAATTTTAAGATCAAGGAGGCGCTAATGAAAGCTGCTTCGATTGAATTTACACAACCCCCTTTTCAGTCATTTTCTATAGAAACACTAAAAGACAAACTCAAGGACTTAACTTTGTAAGTATGGCGATTCAGAAGTTGACGATAGAGGATTTTGTTGCAGTAGCCAATACGGGTATTGTTATTGATGTGAGAAGCCCTAGCGAATTTGAACATGCACATATTCCGAATGCATTTTCCTTACCCCTTTTTAATGATGAAGAGCGTGCTATCGTAGGTACTACCTATAAACAAAAAAGTAGAGAGCAAGCAATTAAAATTGGGCTTCCCTTTTTTGGAAACAAAATGTTGCCCATGGTAGAAAGTGTAGAAAAATGGGTAAGTGATTTTCAGAAAAAAAATAAAACTGAACATACTACTATTTATGTTCATTGTTGGAGAGGTGGAATGCGCAGTGCTGCGGTTGCATGGTTATTAGATCTGTATGGATTCAAAGTTTGTCAAATCATTGGTGGCTACAAAGCCTATAGAAATTGGGTATTACAACAATTTGAAAAATCCTACAAGCTAACTGTTATAGGTGGTTATACTGGATCTGGTAAAACAGAAATATTAAAAGAGTTGTTGAAGCAAAAGCATACTGTGATTGATTTAGAGGGCTTGGCATCGCATAAGGGTTCTGCATTTGGTGCGATTGGTCAAGACAAACAACCTAGTCAAGAAATGTTTGAAAACAAATTAGCCACAGCACTTTTTGCATTTGCTGATCAAACTATTTTGATTGAAGATGAAAGTCAAAGAATTGGTACAGTCATGTTGCCAACTCCTTTTTTTAAATTATTAAGAAGTAGTGAAGGTTATTTTATCAAAATTCCTTTTGAATCTAGATTAGATTTTATCGTGCAAGGATATGGTGGTTTTAAACCGGAAGATTTAATGGCCGCTACTTATAGAATTCAAAAAAAATTAGGTGGCCTAGAAACCAAATTGGCTATAAATCATATTGTAGAAAAAGATATTAAAGCGGCGTTTCATATTTTATTATCTTACTATGATAAATTATATGAAAAAGAAAAAAAATTGATTCATATTGAGGCTACTAAAGTGGATCCTATTGAAAATGCAAAACTGATACAATCATGCATCAACTCTTAAAGTGGTGGTATTTTACTGTGATGGGATGGAAAATTGAAGGAGCATTTCCATATCATTTAAAAAAGTCTGTAGTTATTGTTGCGCCACACACACATTGGGCAGACTTTTTCTTGGGAGTGTCTTTTAGAAAGTTGTTACACCTGGAGTTTGTTCGATTCTTGGGGAAAAAAGAACTATTTGTTCCTCCATTTAGTTGGGTATTAAGAAGTATGGGAGGAAGTCCGGTGGATAGATCCAAAAACAATAATATGGTGGACCAAGTGGTGGATTTATTTCACCAAAACCAAAGCTTTCACCTTGCTTTATCACCAGAGGGCACCAGACAAAAAGTTACCAGACTGAAGACTGGCTTCTATCATATTGCTAAAAATGCCCATGTGCCCATTGTGATGATCGCCTTGGATTTTGAGCACAAAAGAGTGGTTTTTGCAGAACCTTTTGACACCGGAAGCGATATGAAGGCCGATTTGAGAAAAATTATTGATTTTTTCAAGCAGTACAAGGGCAAAATCCCAGAATTTGGAATATCTGATGAAACAGAATGTTAAAGTAGGATTATACATGTAATAAATTTTTAAGGCTTGTTACGAATCCTTATTTTTGTTTCGGCTTTGGGCTACTATTTATTCAATTAAAAACCGTTGAAATATGAAAACTAAGATTTTTTTAGCGCTTGCAGTTGTTAGCTTAGGTGCTTATTCTTGCGTAAGTCCTAAAAAATTACAAGAAGCAGAAAACAAGTACACTCAATTGAATGGTGCTTATGCTGAATTACAAGGCAAATATCGTGATGCACAAGATGCTGTTGCAAAACAAAAAAACGATGGCGATAAATTAGCTGCAGAAAATAAAGCTAACCAAAGCAAAATCGATGATTTGAATAAACAAATCGAATTCTTAAAGCAAAACAACAACGTTGTATTAAGTCAATTAAAAGACATGTCTGTTGTAACAGGTGCTCAAGCAGAGAGCATTAAAAAGTCTTTAGAGAATATCGGCGCAAAAGATTTATATATCCAAGGCTTACAAAGCTCTATGGCTCGTAAAGATTCTATCAACATGAACTTGGTGATGAATTTGAAAGGTGCTATTGGTGACTTAAGCGATGAAGATATTGATGTTAAAGTAGATAAAGGAGTTGTATATGTAGATATCTCTGATAAATTATTATTTAAGAGCGGTAGCTTCTCTATTTCTGATAAAGCAAAAACCGTATTAGGAAAAGTTGCTAAAGTATTAGCTGCTCAACCAAATATCGAATTCATGGTAGAAGGACATACAGATACTAAGCAATTATTAGACAATGGTTCTGCATTAGAAGATAACTGGGATTTATCTGTTAAAAGAGCAACTACCGTAGTGCGTGTATTACAAGAAACATATGGTATCGATCCTAAGCGCATGACTGCTGCAGGTAGAGGTGAGTATGCTCCAATTGTTGAAAACAATAGTTCAGCAAACAGAGCTAGAAACCGTCGTACAAGAATTGTGATCTTACCTCAATTAGATCAGTTCTTTAAATTACTTGAGAAAAAATAGTCGTTAAATCAATCTTTAAAAGAAAATAAAGATTGATTTAATTTTCTTTAAATATTTTTTCGGCGCCCCCCATAAACGAGGGCGCCGATTTATTTTTATAAGTTTTCCACTCTTATATAAATCCTCCTAACTAAGCGTATCTTCGCCCAATGCAACAAGCGTATTTAGATGGTTTAAATGAAAGGCAAAAAG
>JAFMEV010000069.1 GCA_017856545.1 Chitinophagaceae bacterium | reverse complement strand
TATATCTTGTTGCAATTTCTGCAGCTTTCACCACCGCTTCTGCATCATCACCATTTACATGCAATACAGGTGCTTGCACCATGGCTGCAATTGATGTACAATAGTTCGCACTTCTTGCATCATCAAAATCTGTAGTGAAACCAATTTGGTTGTTGATAACAAAGTGCATTGTACCACCTGTCTTATAACCATTTAAATTACACATTTGTAAAACCTCATACACAATACCTTGTCCTGCAACAGAAGCATCACCATGAATTAAGATTGGTAATACTTTGGTTACATCTGAATTGTATAAAATATCACTCTTTGCTCTTGCAAAACCTAATACCACTGGATCCACCGCTTCTAAGTGAGAAGGGTTAGGCATTAACTTTAAATGTACTTTGTTTTTGCTTGGCGTCTCAACTTCAGAGCTATAGCCCATGTGATACTTCACATCACCACTACCCATTGTTTGATCCATCACTGCAGTTCCTTCAAACTCACTAAATATTTGCTCATAGGTCTTGCCCATGATATTCGCTAAGATATTTAATCTACCTCTGTGCGCCATACCAATCACCACTTCTTTCACACCACTCTCACTTGCAGTATTGATGATTGCATCTAATGCTGCAATAGTTGTCTCACCACCTTCTAAAGAGAATCTTTTTTGACCAATGTATTTGGTGTGTAAGAACTTTTCAAAAATCACCCCTTGATTTAATTTCTCTAAGATGTTTTTCTTTTGATCAATTGAAATGGGTTTAGAAAAATTATTTTCCATTTCATTGGTCAAGAAATCAATTCTTTTTTGATCAGAAATATATTTAAACTCTATACCTACATGGCTAGCATAGGTTTGTTGTAAATGCGCTAAAATATTTTTTAAACTCGTTGCACCTAATCCAATGATTGATCCAACATTAAATGTCTTTTCTAGATCTGCATCTGTTAAACCAAAGAATGCTAAATCTAAATTAGCCCCTCTATCCTTTCTTGTTCTAATGGGATTCGTAGTAGCAATTAAATGTCCTTTATTTCTATACCCAAGAATTAATCTATATACTTTTATTTCATTCGCCCAATCTGCATTAGATGAAGCAATTGAATGAGCACTTGCAGTTGTTGTTGCTGAAGTTGAAACAGCACCATTTTGCATGGCAAAATCAAAACCTTCAAAAAACTTTTTTAAATCAGGATCAACAGAATTGGCATCATTTAAAAACTGTTGATACATTCCTTCTATAAAAGAGGGATGTGAGTTGGTGATATAGGAGAAATCCTTCATTTTGTTATCCTTTCTAAATTTGGGAATACGAGTTCGCAAATATCGGTTTAAAAGATTGATTTATAAAGGAATTAGGTCTAAAAAGCAGTCAAAAATTACCCTTTTTTTGCCAAAATGGGGCTTATTTTATTTTTTTTCGATTTTATTTTCAAATATTAACCTACTTACCTTACCTTTGCCCTCCTGAAAATTAACTAGTACATGGCAAATCATTCGGCTACCAAAAAAGATGTAAGACAAGCTACAAAGCGTCGTGATAGAAATCGTTATTACGGTAAAACAACTCGTAATGCAATTCGTGAGTTAAAAACAATCGAAGAACAAAAAGCATACGACGAGAAATTGCCTAACATCATTTCTCAAATTGATAAATTAGCAAAGCGTGGAATTATCCACAAAAACAAAGCTGCTAATTTAAAGAGCAAGTTAGCTAAGCACACTGCAGTAAAAGCTGTAGCGACTAAGAAAAAGTAATTACTGCGCCTAGCGCATGAAACTTATACACTACAAATCCTACCCTTCGGGTGGGATTTTTTTTTGCCTTATCTTCGCGCTATGACTGAGAAAATATTAATCCTGGACTTTGGTAGCCAATACACCCAATTAATTGCTAGAGCAGTTAGAGAAGCCAATGTGTATTGTGAAATCACCCCTTTCCACCATCAAATAACATTTGACCCTAGCTTAAAGGGGGTTATTTTGAGTGGATCACCAGCAAGCGTTAACGAAGAAAAAGCACCCAATGTAGATATTCAGGCCATATTGGACCGCCTTCCAGTGTTGACCGTTTGTTATGGCGCGCAATTAAGCGCCAAGAACTTTGGGGGTAAGGTAGAGAAGTCTAACAAAAGAGAATATGGTCGTGCTCAGTTAAGAATCCAAAAAGAAGACATTTTATTCCAAAATATTCCAAATAATAGCCAGGTATGGATGAGCCATAGCGATTCTATTACCCAGTTACCGGCAAATTTTGAACTCTTGGCCGATACAGATAGTATCCCAGTGGCTGCATTTAGAAAAAAGGCAGATAATGGGAACAGCTTGCACGGTTTGCAGTTTCACCCAGAAGTTTACCATTCTACGGAAGGTAAAAAAATGATCCGCAATTTCTTAGTAGAGATTTGTGGTTGCAAACAAAATTGGACCCCATCCTCTTTCGTGAACGAGACTGTGGCTCAATTGAAAGCGCAAATCGGAGACGGTCATGTAATTATGGCTTTGAGCGGAGGGGTGGATAGCACGGTTGCCGCTACCCTAATTCACAAAGCTATAGGAGATCGCCTTCATGGCATTTTTGTGGACAATGGCGTATTGAGAAAGGATGAGTTTCAAAAGGTATTGGATACCTATAACGAGATAGGCTTAAACGTAAAAGGAATTGACGCTAAGAACATGTTCTATGATGCCCTAGCAGGCAAATCTGACCCTGAAGAGAAGCGTAAAATCATTGGAAAACTATTTATAGATGTATTTCAAATAGAAGCTTCTAAAATGTTGGAAGCCAAGTTTTTAGGTCAAGGAACAATTTACCCAGATGTAATTGAATCTGTAAGTGTTCACGGGCCTTCTCAAACCATCAAATCGCACCATAATGTAGGTGGCTTACCTGACACTTTACACCTTAGTTTAGTGGAGCCATTAAGAAGCTTATTCAAGGATGAGGTAAGAAAAGTAGGTTTAGAAATGGGTATACCGGCTGACATGATCAACCGCCACCCTTTCCCTGGACCAGGTTTGGCTATTAGAATCTTAGGAGATATCACCCCCGAGAAAGTAGACCTTTTACAAAGAGCAGATGCAATCTATATCAATGGACTAAAAGAGTTTGGCCTATACGATAAGGTATGGCAAGCCGGAACCATCCTTTTACCTGTGAAAAGTGTTGGGGTAATGGGCGACGAAAGAACCTATGAGTTTACAGTTGCCTTAAGAGCAGTAACCTCAGTAGATGGTATGACTGCAGATTGGGCACACTTACCATACGAGTTTCTAGCACATATTAGCAATGCGATTATCAATGAGGTAAGAGGAATCAACCGTGTGGTATACGATATTAGTAGTAAACCACCAGCAACCATTGAGTGGGAATAATTAGTTCATGGTTCTTTTCAATGTACTGATCTTATCCTGTAGGCTATTGACTACTCCAGCTAACTGATCCACATCCCACATAGGCTGTGCACCGGCTTTTTGGATCACATATACTGCTTTCCAGATCTCTACTATATCTTGACTATTTACTTGATATGGCTCGTATAACGGATTGTCACTCAATAAAGTAAGCTTTTCCTGATGATCGTCATTGGTGATGATTCTTTTATAAACCACCCCATCTGCATTGGATACAACAATATAGGTATTGGAGTTCTTTACTTCCTTCAAATTAGCCACTTTCTCTCCCACAATCACGCTACCACTTGGCGTAGGCAACATACTATCTCCGATGATCTCAAATGCTCTATAATCACCAGGTGCCAACATAGGCAATGTAAATGTATTTAGTTCGTCTAAGAACTCTGGATCTGCATAACCTGCCAAATATCCAGCCGCAGCCTTAACAGGCACAAATGGTACAATTGGAACAATAGAAGCTGATTTATCCATTTTCATGGCTCTACGACGATCCAAATAAGCATTAGATGAACTACCGCCTTCTTGACCAAAACCCGCTCTTTGAGACAGATCCTGGAAAAGGAATTCTTCCAAGCTTAAATTAAATAAAGCGCAAATTGCTTCTTGTACCTCTAGTCTTGGTTCAGCCCTTTCTTCTTCATAAGCACCCACTAAAGAACGCTTAATTTGAAGTTGCTGAGCCATCTCCTCTTGTGTCCATTCACGCTGCTTTCTGATGAATTTTAAATTCTTTCCTGCGTATGACATAACTAATGATTTTAGTGCAATTTACTAAATATTTTAGTTTTACCAAATATTTTTAGCAATTTTTTTTCTGACCCCCAAAACCTAACTTGCAGTATGGCAAAAATGCAAAAAGAAAGACCCCTCATTTTAGTGACCAATGATGATGGTATCACTGCCCCTGGAATTCGTGCTTTGGTTGAAGCAGCCCTTCCTTTGGGAAAAGTGGTTGTGGTAGCTCCCGACAAACCTCAGAGCGGAATGGGACATGCCATTACCCTTGGACAACATCTAAGATTGAATAAGGTACATTATATGGACGGCGTGGAAGCCTATGCTTGTAGTGGGACTCCCGTAGATTGTGTAAAGCTTGCAGTTGATAAAGTATTCCATAGAAAACCTACCATCTGTATCAGTGGAATTAACCATGGAGCAAATCATTCTATTAATGTGATTTATTCTGGGACCATGTCCGCTGCTTTAGAAGCATCTATCGAAAGTATTCCGAGCATTGGCTTTAGCTTATTGGATTTAAGCATCGAAGCAGATTTCACCGCTGCAACACATTATGCTCGAATCATTATTGAACATGTTTTAGCGGATAAAAAATTAGATAAGCATCTTTGCTTGAATGTGAATATTCCAAAAGTGAAAAAGGAACTCATCAAAGGCATTAAAATATGTAAACAGTCTTACGCTAAGTATGAAGAAGAATATGTAGAGCGCAAAGATCCATATGGTAAAAAATATTTTTGGTTAACGGGTATTTTCAAAAACTTTGACAAGTCCAAAGACACAGATGTTTGGGCTCTAGCACATAATTATGTAAGTGTTGTTCCTGTTCAATTTGATTTAACCAATCATGCATTGAAAGCTTCTCTTACTAAAAAATGGAAATGGTAATGTTACAAAAAGACAATTATGTTTTAGGCGTTTTATTAGGACTAGCATTACCCTTCTTGGGTTTTGTGGGATTTTATCAATGGAAATTTAGCGTGTTTACTGCTCAAGAATTTTTGACATTATTAGCACAACAGAAAACAGTACTCTCGGCGATGATTAGTGTGTCTTTATTAATCAATGCAGCGGTATTGACTTTCTTTATTCAAAAGAAAAATGATAAGACAGCTAAGGGCATCTTTTTTACCACTTGTATTTATGCAGTAGTTGCTATTGCATGTAAATGGTTTTTATAAATGCGTTATTATATGATTGCTGGTGAAGCCAGCGGAGACTTACACGGATCAAACTTGATCAAAGCTATTAAAGCAAAAGATAACAATGCTGTTATACAATGCTGGGGCGGAGATTTAATGGAAGCTGCTGGAGGTACACTGGTAAAGCATTATAGAGCGCTAGCTTTCATGGGATTGGTAGAAGTGTTGATGAATTTGCGAACCATACTCTCTAATATCAAATTTTGTAAAAAAGATATCGAAGCATTTCAACCAGATGTATTGATTTGTATAGACTATCCAGGATTTAATTTAAGAATTGCAGAGTGGGCTAAACAAAAAGGCATTAAAGTAATTTATTTTATTGCTCCACAGGTTTGGGCTTGGAAAGAAAATCGTGTTCCAGCCATGCGCAAAAATATTGATCGATTACTTTGTATTCTTCCTTTTGAAAAAGCCTATTTCAAAGACAGATGGAATTGGGATGTAGATTATGTTGGACATCCACTCATGCAGGTTTTGGCTACTCAAAAAAATCTGCCACACCCTATTCCAGAAATTGAAGGACAAAACATCATTGCATTGTTACCCGGAAGTCGCAAACAAGAAATTTTAAAAAAGCTTCCCATCATGCTATCTGTGGCCAATGCATTTCCGAATTATCAATTCGCTATTGCACAAGCACCAGGTTTAGACGATGATTGGTTCAAACAATTAGTGCCTTCGCAAAACAATATTCATATAGTTAAAGACAATACTTATGCTTTATTAAATCATAGCAAAGCCGCCTTGGTTACCAGCGGTACTGCTACTTTAGAAACTGCTTTACTAGGTGTTCCTGAGATTGTTTGTTATAAAGGCAACCCTATTACTTTAGCACTTGCTAAGCGTTTTGTAAAAATTAAATTCATTGCACTCGTGAATTTAATTATGAATAAAGAAGTGGTGAAAGAATTAATTCAAGAAGAATTGACTACTCAAAATTTAGTAACTGCCTTACATGACTTATTAGAAAACCCAGTGAAGCAAGCGCAGATCAAAGAAGATTATGCTGCATTGCAAAATGCATTATACACTGGACAAAACGCTGCCGAAGTATCCGCGGAAATTATCTTAAAGGAACTTTCTAATTAAGATTACTAGTATTCCAATTAAAAATACAATCAAAGAAATTCGGTTCATGCCATGCATGGCTTTCATCATCCCTGTTCTTTCTTGATTGGGGTCACGCTTGACCAAAAATAAATACTCTCCTATTTGTCTTAAGAATCCCTTCATAAAAGATTTACATTTTAGTTTTTTGAGAAATCAACCAACTCTTTAATAAAGTAGCAATCTGTTTTGTTTCAATAATAAAACCATCATGTCCATACATCGAATCAATCGCAATTAGTTTTGCATTAGGCATATGATGTTCCATAAACCTTTGTTCATCTAAAGGACAAAGAATATCACTATTAATTCCAATGATGAATGTAGGCGTTTTAATAGTAGCTAATGTGGCCATCAAATCCCCGCCGCGTTTACGCGCTAAGTGATGACTATCCATGGATTTAGTTAATAACCAATAACTATAGGCATAAAATCTTTTCACCAATTTCTCTCCCTGATAAATCATGTAAGAAGATGCTTTGAAATGATCTATCTTCTCTGGATCCTCATCAGTTTGCTTCTCTTGAAAAATTCCGTAATTGCGATAAGTTAACATTCCAATGGCTCTTGCAGCTTTTAATCCATTTGCACCTGCATTAGGTGTCGCATCTTTCCAAGTTGGATCTGCTTCAATCGCTAAACGCTGAGCGGTATGCACTGCAACACCCCATGCACTTTCTGAAGGAGATGTAGCAATTAAAAACATTTTTTGAATCACTGATGGTTCGTAGACTGCCCACTCTAAAGCTTGGTATCCTCCCATACTTCCACCCATCAATAAATCGATTTGCTCAATGCCTAAATGTTTTCTTAATAAGATATGCGCTTCCACCATATCTCTAATGGTAAGCGTTGGAAAATTATTCAAACTAATTTCTGCGCCTAAATCTTCCACACTTAATGGACCAGTAGATCCATAACATGAGCCAATAATATTCGCACAAATAATAAAATAATCATCGGGATTGATCAAACTACCTTCACCTACTAAGCCCTTCCACCAATCCGCCACATCGCTGTTCGCAGTTAATGCATGGCATACCCAAGCTACTGGCTTTCCTGGCACGAATGATCCATAGGTATGGTAGGCAATCTTAAGCTTAGGTAAGCTAACACCACACTCTAGCGTGAAAGGTTGATTATATTGATATATACTTGGCTCCATTTTTTATTTGAATTACCTTTGCAAAGGTACCAATAATTATAGTACATATATACTAACAAGCATTCACAATGGCAACAATACATTTAAAGAGAATCGACCAAGATTATTTGTTTGAAACAACAGATGAAGCAGGAAACAAGATGATCATGGATATTCCTACGGATCAAGGTGGTCATGGTGGCGGGGTTAGACCAATGCAAGCTTTATTAAGCGCATTAGGAGGTTGCAGTGGGGTTGATGTAGTGATGATCTTAAATAAGCAAAAAGAAACCATTGAACAATTTGAAATGGAGATCAGTGGAGAAAGAGCAGTAGGCAAAGAACCTGCATTATGGGAAACAGTGAATGTGATATTCAAATTAAAAGGTACCATGTCTAAAGAGAAAGCAGAAAAAGCATGTGCTTTATCCATTGATAAATATTGTTCTGTTGCAGCTACATTAAGAGCAGCTGGTGCAGTCATTACTTGGAGTGTTGAAATAGTATAATTGAATTTTAAAAAGCATTTATGCAGCATAAGCAATCAAAATTAATAAGAGCAAGAGTGGAGCAAACAAAAAATAAGGAGCATGCTTCTCCTTTATTTTTAACCAGCAGTTTCACTTTTGATAATGCGGAAGACATGCGTGCTGCATTTGCTGACGAAACTGATGCCAATATTTACAGCAGGTTCTCCAACCCTTCCGTAAAAGAATTTGTAGATAGACTATGTATTTTAGAAAATGCGGAAGCTGGTTTTGCAACAGCAAGTGGAATGAGTGCTGTATTTGGATCTTTTATGGCTTTATTAAAAAAAGGAGATCATTTACTTTCATGCAATGCAATTTTTGGAAGTACCCACACAGTGATTTCAAAATACTTGCCTAAATATGGTATTGATTATTCTTATATAAATACCCATGCTACTGAAGCAGATTGGGAAGCTGCCATTACGCCTAATACTAAAATGATTTATATAGAATCTCCCACCAACCCAGGTTTAGAAATTCTAGATATTGCAATGATCAGTAGGGTTGCTAAAAAACATCAAATCATTTTAAATGTAGACAATTGCTTTGCCACTCCTATTGGTCAAACACCTATAGATTTGGGTGCAGATATTGTAGTTCACTCTGCCACAAAATGGAT
>JAFMEV010000068.1 GCA_017856545.1 Chitinophagaceae bacterium | reverse complement strand
GTCCCTTCGGAGACGCTGTAATAAATATTCAAAAATGAGTCTCTCGGAGAGACCTTCTCAAATGAGTCTCCTAGAGGGACTCATTTGTTTTAAAGATGATCAAGTCAGCTACCATATTATTTCTATCCTTATTTTTGGTTTACTTACCATTTAGTAGAACGCCTGATTATTTTGATAGTGAAATTACCCCAGCTTTAATTGAACAAAGAGGAGACAAAGTAATAGCAAGTTTTACTGAAGAAGGAAAGACGTATATATTAACATTGCCATCAGCGCAATTCAAGAGCCAGATAGGGCAGCGCATAGACATTAGGTATGAATTAAACCAACCAGAACATGCTAAAATTAATCAAGCCTGGGGTTATTGGTGGGTTCCTACAGAACTAGCTTTTGCTTTAGGAATATTTGTTGTACTTATGGGAGCAGCCTACGCCACTACCAACCGCCCAGACCCTGACTCTTTAAAAGAACAGCTAGATTACAAGAAGGAAAACAGTACCAAGTATAGTTAAAAACTAATTTATTTTGCAAGATACCTTTTAATGTCCTTGTCAATATCGCGGTTCTTGATGGTTTCTCGTTTATCAAATTCTTTCTTGCCTCGACCCACGCCAATTTCTAATTTGGCTAAATGTTTTTCATTAAAAAATATTCTTAATGGAACAATCGTGAAACCTTTTTCTTTTACTTTAGCTTCTAACTTACTTAACTCTCTTTTTTGTAAAAGTAATTTTCTATCGTGCACTTCAATATGATTATTGGCAGAGCCATGAGAGTATGCGTTGATGTATAAACTTCTTACCCACAATTCGCCTCTATCAAAAAAACAAAAAGAATCATTAAAACTTACCTTGCCTTCTCTAATAGATTTCACCTCCGTTCCAAGCAATACCATCCCAGCCACATACTTATCTTCGATGGCATAGTTAAAATAGGCTTGCCTATTATTTAACTCTTTGGCTTTAACTGCTTTTGCTTTTGACATAAAAAAATATCCCGATTCCAATGAAGGACCGGGATACAAAAGTACTATTTAAAATTGATTTAGTTCAGCGCTTTAGTTTCTAAACAAGAAGCATACTTCGGATAATTTCACTTTCAATTCCTTTCTGTCAACGATAAAATCAAGGAATCCGTGTTCTAAAAGGAATTCAGAGCGTTGGAATCCAGGAGGCAGGTCTTTCTTAATAGTTTCTTTAATGACTCTTGGACCTGCAAAACCAATTAATGCTCCTGGTTCGGCGATATTAATATCACCCAACATGCCAAAGCTAGCAGAGATGCCACCAAATGTTGGATCAGTTAACATAGAAATGAAAGGTAATTTGGCATCACTTAATTGTGAAAGCTTTCCGCTTGTTTTAGCTAATTGCATTAAGCTAAAAGCACTTTCCATCATTCTCGCTCCACCACTTTTGCTAATCACTAAGTAGGGAAGTTTATGTTGAATACAGTAATCAACTGCTCTTGAAAATTTTTCTCCCATAACACTTCCTAAAGAACCTCCGATAAATTCAAAGTCCATACATGCTACTACAATTCCTTCGCCATTCACTTTACCAGTAGCAACGCGCATTGAATCTTTCAAATCGGTCTTGGAGTGAATCTCGTCTAATCTTTTTTGATAATTTTTAAGATCAGTAAAGTTTAATGCGTCTTTACTTTTTATGTTATCAAACAATACTTCAAATTGTTGATCATCAAATAAAATATCAAAGTATTCATCACTTCCAATTCTATGATGAAAATTGCAACTGGAACATATGTATAATTGCTCTTTTAATTCAGCACTTGTACAAATATGATTACAAGAAGGACATTTACTCCATAGACCTTCTGGAGTTTCTTTTTTTTCTGCAGTAGAAGTATTGATACCTTTTCTGATACGTTTAAACCATCTAGATTTGTCAGCTGCATCAGATTGATTGGCTCCTTCTCCTGTTAAATTCAGTTCAATATCTTCTTCTCTATTCTTCATAGTTAAGCGTTTCTGTTAATACAGTTTAAGTCTTCAAAAGATTGCTCTAATCTCTTAATAAAAGACTCTTCACCTTTTCTCAACCAAACTCTTGGATCGTAGTATTTCTTATTTGGTTTATCAGCACCTTCTGGATTGCCTAATTGACTTTGCAAATATGCTTCATTCTTTTTGTAGTATCCTAAAATACCTTCCCAAAATGCCCATTGTAAATCGGTATCCAAGTTCATTTTAATCGCGCCATATCCAATTGCTTCTCTAATTTGATGTTGAGGAGAACCAGATCCGCCGTGGAATACAAAGTAAACTGGCTTTGGTGCAGTTCCTAAAGTTTTTTCAATATGTAATTGGCTATTGTGTAAAATTTCAGGCTTTAATTCAACATTACCCGGGCT
The DNA here is from genome assembly GCA_017856545.1 of Chitinophagaceae bacterium. GTDB lineage: Bacteria > Bacteroidota > Bacteroidia > Chitinophagales > Chitinophagaceae > Sediminibacterium. The sequence goes on along the minus strand of JAFMEV010000068.1, from coordinate 6,438 downwards.
ATAAACACCATGTACATTTCCAAAAGCGGCAGCTACAGTAAATAAGTTGCCTACTTTACCTAATTCAGTATAAGCATAAGCAACATGTTCTGGTTGCGTATATAATTTGTCGTTTTCAACACCACTATTGTCCACACCATCTTCTTCACCACCTGTTACTCCTAATTCAATTTCAATACCCATTCCTAATGGAGCCATTCTTTTAAAGAATTCAACAGAAGTTTGGATATTCTCTTCAATAGGTTCTTCAGATAAGTCTAACATGTGAGAAGAGAATAATGGTTGACCATGTAGTTTATGGTATTTTTCACTTTCTTCAATTAATGCACTGATCCACGGTAACCATTTTTTAGCTGCATGGTCTGTATGTAATACAACAGGCACATCGTAATATTTAGCTACTTGGTGAACATGCAATGCACCCGCAATAGCACCTTGAATATTGGCTTGTAAATGATCGTTCGGCATTCCCTTACCTGCAATGAACTGAGCACCTCCATTAGAGAATTGTATAATGATCGGTGATTTTACTTTTGCAGCTGTTTCGATAGCAGCATTGATTGTATCTGTACCAGTTGTATTAACTGCGGGAATTGCGAAATTGTTTGTTTTTGCATCGTTATATAATGCCTCTAATTCTTTACCAAATAAAACACCAGATCTGTACTTGCTCATAGTTTATAAATTGAGTAACAAATATAGTATTTCTGCCCCAAACATATGTTAGCCTATGCACAAGAAAAATCCCCAAAATAGTAGGGGATACACACAAAAAATAGGGTAAAAATTAGGATCTTATAAATTCTCGAAATTAGTCGTAATGATTTCACAGAATTTAGTTTCAATCATTTTTTCTGCAAGCGCAATCATATTGCTAAACGCTTTTGCGTTGCTAATACCATGACCAATAATTACGGGTTTATTCACACCCAAAACTGGGGTACCGCCATAGTTTTCAAAATGGAATCTTCCAAAGAAAGCATCATTTGCTAAACCCTGATGCGCAGCAGCTTCATACATCGCCTCTGCAGTTTTTAAAATGATATTCCCTGTAAAACCATCACAAACAATAACATCTGCTTTATCGTTAAATGCATCTCTACCTTCTACGTTTCCGATAAATTGAATTGCAGTATTTTCTTTCAATAAAGGGTATGTAGCTTGTGCTAATAAATTTCCTTTGCCTTCTTCTTCACCCACGTTTAATAAACCCACGGTTGGATGTTCGATATTCAAAATATGCTTCGCATATAAATTGCCTAAAATACCAAATTGATTAAGTTGCTCTGGTTTGCAATCTGCGTTCAATCCTACATCAACTAACAAGCCAGTCTTACCACTCAATTTAGGAAGCAAGGTTGCAATAGTAGGTCTTAAAACTCCTTTAATGGGTTTGATACTAAACATAGCACCTACTAACATGGCACCTGTATTGCCAGCACTTAAAAAAGCATCTATTTTGCCAGCAGCTAATAACCCAAATCCTAAAGAAATAGATGAATTGGGTTTTTCTTTTAATGCTTTAGTAGGATGCTCATGGTATCCAATCACTTCTGATGCATGTACTAAATGCAAAAAAGGTGAAGAAATCCCGTGCTGTTGAAATAATTCATTCAACTGGGTTTCATCACCTATGCAGAATAAATGATTTTGAGAAGTAGATAAGTAATGTTGAACACCTTTTACGGCTTCTAGTGGTGCAAAATCGCCACCCATCATATCTATTCCAATATTCATTCTATTGGTTTAACTATGCTTTTAAAGGAGCTTTTTCAGCTACTAATTTACCTTTGTAGTATAATTTTCCTTCTTGAACATGTGCTCTATGACGTACATGGATTTCACCAGTGGTACCATCTTTGCTCAATGTTACTTCTTGAGCAACATAGTGAGTTCTTCTTTTTGCACTACGTTGTTGTGAGTGTCTGCGTTTAGGATTAGGCATCTCTTATGTTTTAAAAAGTTATAATTTATTTTTTCTTGTTCTTCTTTGTTGCTTCATTCTCGTTCTCTTCAAGACCTTTAAATTGTTCTAAACCTTTCCAAATATGATCATTCTTGATTTCAATTGGAGCAGCTTTCAATTTATTTAACGCTTCTAATGCTTTTTGATTGCAAGTAGATTCGCCTTTTTCATTGGATGGACAAATATGTTGTAACGGGAAACTCAATGTCACAAATTCATAAATCCAATTACCCACTGAAAGATGACTTTCGTTTCTGTCAATATAGAAGATATCTGCATCTTCTTCTTGACTGTTCATGGTATCTGGATTATCAACCAGCTTAACAATTAAGTTAAACTCGTCCCATAATTGAACCGTTAGGGGATTCCCACAACGATCACAAATGGTGTCCACTTGACCATCCACATCAAAACGCAATTGCATGAATCCTTGGTTCTTCTCCAAAACGAGTTTTACCTTGGTATGACAATTGTCAAATTCCTGGGGACCATAGTCTAAAAAGAACTTATCCTCAATTTGGTATTCGAACTCATGTTCGCCGGGCTTTAAACCTACAAATGGTATTTCAAATGTTCTGTTATGGCCCATAACCGTACTTTAAGGGTTGGCAAAGTTAGTAAAAAGCTAGCAAAAGACAAAGTTTATCCTAATTTTACCCCATAAAATTCTCTATGCAAATTCTAGCCCCATTTAGAGCTAAAATCTTACAATTCATTGGTTTGTTGCTGGGTATATTGCTAGTTCAATGGCTGATTACTAACCCAGAATGGGTGCAGCGATTGTATACAGAAAGGGTATTTGTATGGATCACTCGACCTATTAGGTGGGTTTCCGGAACCTTTCATTTGGCTATTGGAGAGTTAGTATATGTATTGATACTTATAATATTGATAATCAATATTATAAAATATTTTATTTCAAATAAATATTCCATTAGAAATGGACAGTTTTGGGTTTCTTTGGGTGTAAGTTTGGGCATTGTTTTGACTCAACTTTATTTATGGTTTATGCTACTTTGGGGGTTCAATTACTATCAACCAGATCCTTCTAAGAAATTCAACTTAAAAGTTAAGGAGCAATATAGTCTAGCCGAAGTGGACAGCCTTTCGGTTCAATTAATTCGTGAGATGAACCAGTCCAGGCTTCAAATAACAGATAAACAGATCGATCAATATGCCATAGTTGGGGAAAACCCCAGCATAAAGAAGGCACTTTTCCCTAGTTGGGGGGATAAATTAGGCTATTTGGCATTTTATCAACCAATCACTGGAGAGGCAATCATTAGAGATGATTTACCTCAATTGTTAAAGCCATTTACCTTGGAGCATGAGAAAGCCCATCAATTTGGATACGCTTCTGAAACGGAAGCTAATTTTATAGCTTTCATGGCTGCTCAGGAATCAATGGATCCTTTGTTGAAATATTCCACTCAAATTCAGATTTTTAGTTATGCTCAAAATGCGACCTTATGGTTAGTGGCGCAAAAAGGTGATTATGCTTTATGGAAGAAAATAGTAGAAAGAAATAAATCAATGCTATCTCCCCAAGTTCTTGCAGATAGAAAAAAGATCAAAGCATTTTTTGTTGCAAGACAAAATGAAAGAATACCTGGATCAGATAAGTTGTATGATCAATTTTTACAATGGAATAATCAAGCCAAGGGCTTGGAAAGTTATGACGATGTAATTAGATGGGTTTTAGCTTACAATGCCACTAAAACTGATTCTTCCACATCATACTCTCGATAGGCTTATCTGGTTGGCCGCTATATTTAGCGTTCGCTTTTTTGTTATAGCTTACTTCAATTTCACCATCCACAGGGAAATAAATTAATTGACCAATAGGCATTCCCTTGTATATTCTTACTGGTTGCTTCACTGAAATCTCTAAAGTCCAGTTGCCACAAAATCCTACATCCCCTTTACCAGCAGTTGCATGGATATCAATACCCAGTCTACCGGTAGATGATTTTCCTTCTAAGAAAGGAACATGCGCGTGTGTTTCTGTATATTCTAAAGTCACTCCTAAATAAAAACCAGATGGTTCTAATACATAACCTTCATCAGGAATTTCAAAATAGGTAATGGTGTTATGCGCTTTGGCATCTAACACTTTATTGTCATAGGTAGCTAGCCATTTCCCAAGATGTACATCATAGCTGTTACTTCCTAAATCTTTACGATTGTATGGTTCAATTTTGATGGTTCCTTTTTCAATTTCCTCCAGAATTCGCTTATCTGATAAAATCATCTTAGTGTATTTATGTTTATTTTAGCGCCTGAAACGCGCTGCAATCTAACTCAAAGCTTTTTTTTATGCCTTTCTTTTATCAACAAAATATCAACGAGAGCGAACATTTGGCTATTTGGTCAATTACAGAGCCGTTGTCTTTTTTCGAAGAGGGCATGACAGTGGATATCCATATCCAAAACGAAGAGCGTAAAATTCAGCATTTGGCAGTGAGGTTGTTGTTTTCTTTAATGATGCCAGAAGCCAATATGAAAGATATAGTGATGGCAGATAATGGGAAGCCTTATTTAAAAGGAGTGCCTTTTCATTTTTCTTTTTCTCATTGCAAAGGGTATGCAGCTTGTGCGGTAAGTGATCATTTTCCTATAGGAATTGATATTGAAATAATTCATCCAAGAATTGCTAAAGTGGCGCATAAGTTTTTAAACGATGCGGAAAAAAATATGCTAAGTAATTTATCTGAAGAAGATGCATTAAAACAATTGGCATTTTTTTGGGCAGCCAAAGAAGCCATGTATAAAAAACATGAACAATTGGGGATAGATTTTGCCAGAGATTTCAATATTCTTGCATTGACCAATTTAGATAGGGGATTAGTGAATGCTCAGATCAATCACAAAGGAATCATTAGTACTGTTCAGCTAGATTATCATTATGGGCAAGATTATATATGCGTGACTTGCATCAATTAATCTTCCAATAATCCAATGGTATCATCGTCTTGTAGCAAATCTAAATTGATACTATCAGAACCTGCAATGCCTTCAATAGAACCTTTGATATGCATGGCGTTTAATAAAACTTTTTCTAGTTGTTTTTCTCTCGACTTCCATAGTTTCTCCATGGCATCTCTTTCTTTTTGGATGCTTTGACGCATTTGTCTAAATCCTTCGCCAATGGCTTTCCATTGCTCGCCAAATTCATTACCAATTAAGTAATCGTATAATAAAGTCATTTTATCACCTTTGTTAACTTGGCTCTTTCTGACATCGTGCACTTTTAAAATAGCATTTCTTAAAAGTAATGCAACAGATCTAACTTCTTGGAAAGAACAAATATAGACACCGTCTTTTTCTCCAAAACGATCCATGTCTTTCGGAAAGGTTTGCGTAACAATAATGGCAATATCAGCACCTTGACTACGCATATCTGCTTTTAATTTCTCAATCCACTCTGCTGCAAATGCAGTGGTTCTTTTACTTTCGTAAATAATTTTTCCAGCTTCTTGACCAATATTATTTCTTACTGTTTGAATACAGTCAGCTCCTCTGACACCTTTGCCAACCTCAGAGATTAGATCAAAAGGGAAGCTTGCTTTCAATAATTCTTCTAATAATAATTCCTGTACTTCACCCTGCATTTGCATACTGCCTTGTTCGGCCTTGCGTCGCATTTCTTCCGCTAATTTTCTTTGGTCTTCAATTTGCTTTTCTAGTTCTTTTACTTTTAATTGGTGCTCTTGATCTTTTATCGAAATTCTTTCTAATTCTTCTTTTTGAATTTGTTGTTTAATTAACTCCCTCTCTGCATTTAATTTTCTTTGTAACTCTAATTCTAATTCTGCTTCCTTGGTTTGGATATCTTGTAATTTTTTAAGAAAATCTAATTCTTTTTCACGGTATTCATTTGCTTGCTGTTGCATCTTGGTTTCATTCTCTTGCATGAGTTTTATCTTATGCTCATAATCGCTAGCAATATTCTTCTTTAGTTGTTCCGTAATTTCTGTTTGTAATTTGGTTTTTTGTTCCGCCAATAATAGATTGGTTTCTTCTTCTTTCTTTTTTTGCCAATCGGTCATCTTGCCGCGCAACTCTTTTTCTACCTCTTCTCTGATAGCATCAGTAGGCTCAAAAGAATGTTGACATTTTGGACAGGTAACGGTGTAGTTTGACATACTACAAATATAATAAAGTTTAGATTAGCTCACTTCGTTCGCTGATCAAATGGGTGGCTAGTACAAAGCACTTTCTCGATTGCCAGCAAGCTGGCATCTCAAAAGGATTGCTAGTACAAAGCATCCCAAACACATCACTTTGTGATGTGTTTGGCTTTTTTATTTTCATCAGCTTTTACGAGCAAGCTCGCAACGCTGCTTCTAATAAAAAAGCACCCACAACAGAGTTGTGGATGCTTTGTGCGGAAGAGGAGATTCGAACTCCCACGCCCGGGTGTGGGCGCTACCACCTCAAGGTAGTGCGTCTACCAATTTCGCCACCTCCGC
>JAFMEV010000067.1 GCA_017856545.1 Chitinophagaceae bacterium | reverse complement strand
ACTTACAACAATTTACGATTGGTGTAGAAGAAGAGTATATGATACTTGACCCTACTACCAAAGAATTGAAAAGCCATCAACAAGCTATTGTAAATGAGGGCCAATTGTTGTTTAAGGAAAAGATCAAGGCAGAAATGCATCAAGCGGTGGTTGAAGTAGGCACTGCCATCTGTCAAAACGTAGATGAAGCCTACCAAGAAATTAAATCTTTAAGGACTGGCGTATCTTCTATAGCAAAACAATTAGGGTTTAGTATTGGGGCTTCAGGTACCCACCCTTTTAGCTTATGGGAAACTCAATTGGTTTCAGATCAAACCAGGTACCAGGAATTACTAAACGAATTACAGCAAGCTGCAAGAAGTAATTTAATCTTTGGATTACATGTGCACGTGGGAATGGAAGATCGTCGTATGGCTATTCATATTGCCAATACAGCTCGTTATTTTTTACCACATGTATATGCATTAAGTACCAATTCTCCTTTTTGGGAAACCCGCAATACAGGTTATAAATCCTATCGTTCTAAAGTGTTTGATAAGTTTCCTAGAACAGGTATCCCAGATTATTTTGATAGCATTGAGGCCTACGAAAGCTTTGTACAATTGTTGATCAAAACCAATTGTATTGACAATGCTAAAAAGATATGGTGGGATTTAAGAGTACACCCTATTTATAATACGATCGAATTTAGGATTTGTGATATTCCTATGACCATTCAGGAAACCATTACTATTACTGCCATTTTCCAAGCCATCTGTGCAAAGATCTATACTTTAAGACGCCAGAATATTAATTTCATTAATTATCAACGTGCTTTAATCAATGAAAACAAATGGAGAGCAAGTAGATATGGAATAGATGGGAAATTGATTGATTTTGGAAAAGAAAAAGAGATCCCTACCAAAGAATTAATTATTGAGTTATTAGAATTTGTAGATGATGTGGTGGATGATTTAGGCAGCCGACATCATATTGATAAAATACACCAAATATTTGCTACAGGAACTGGAGCGGATAGACAACTTCGTGTATTCAATGAGACGGGAAGTTTAGTGGAAGTAGTCAAATATATCGAACAGAGCTTCTTAACAGAATAGCTTGTATTATTGAGCTTCTTTAAAGTCAAATAAGGTTGCAGTAAAAATACCTTTCTCTCTTTTCTTAAAGACTACATCCCAATTGCCTTTATATCTTAAAATCTTTGGTACCAATTGCCCATTGAAATAGGTCATTTCCACTTCCATTTGTACATTAAAATCATAAGCGCCCGCATTATAACTTAGCGCATAATTACGACCCAATACTTCTAATGTTTTAGGGTTAAACCAAGTGGTCATCTGATCTACCACTACATTGTTCTTAGAGAAAAACCCTAAATCATCCTTTGGCTTCACTTCAAACATATACACCAACTGACCATGATAGTCTACATAATCTAATTTGTAATCATATAGTTCGTGCGCAGACTCATCATATAAATCTAATTTATTTCCAATTAAGGGAATACCCGGAATTTTTTTACCAGGATTAAAGAACAACATCTTTAATTGATCCTTTGCTTTGCTTAAACCAGAACCACTCACTGTTCTTACTTTCCCTTTCACAATATTGGTTTCACCGCAAATGGTGCCTTTGGTAAAAAATAAACTAGCGTACAAGGCAGGTGTGGTATAATTATAATCACCATTCGCATCTTTCATATTCCCAGATACATTCTCCTCCAATACATCCATGGTTCTGCAACCTCCTATTTTGTTCTGTCTGGTTTTACTATTTAATGTAGCAATTACTTTTTCATTCTTATCTCTCATCTGAATATAGTTGTAAGAACTATACCCAATGGTTCTTAAAGTCTTAAAGGCTTTATAAAAACTAGTATCTTCTTTGATTCTTTGTAAAATAGCTTTGTAATCAAAATTATTTCTAACAATCGCATCTGTTAAAGTAAAAGATCCATTATCAATTTTCAATGTAGTATCCTGTGCATTTACTAAAAACCCAATTAAAATAAAAGATAAGGATATAAAAAATCTACGCATAGTATTCATAAGTTTGAAAATCATTATTTACCCAAGGTCATTTTATAGTCCACTCTCATTTTACCTTTTGAGATATCATTTAATTTTCCTTGCAATAATTTCTTCTTTAAAGGTTTGATATAGTCAATAAACAACTTTCCTTCAATATGATCATACTCGTGCATGATGATTCTTGCAGTGATACCGTGAAATGTTTCTGTATGTTCTTTGAACTGCTCATCCAAATAAGCTAGTGTAACGGATTCAGGTCTGGAAACATCTTCTCTGATTTTAGGAATGCTCAAACAACCTTCATTATAAATCCACTCTTTTCCACCTGTTTCAATGATCTGCGGATTAATAAATGCTCTTTTGATACCTGGTGCATCTGAATAAGCCTCATCCTCTGGTTCGCTATTCGCAAAAATCTGAGCACTATCCATCACAAATAAACGAATATCTCTATTAATCTGTGGCGCAGCAAGGCCCACGCCGTTGCTCTCGTACATGGTTTCCCACATATCTTCAATCAGCTTTCCCAAGCCCTCGTAATTGGCTTCAATGGGCTTACAAACCTTTCTTAATACCGTTGCTCCATAGGCAACAATAGGTAAAATCATACAATCAACTTATTTGACCACAAAGGTAGAAATAAATAGGCAGTTTATGCCTTGTTATGGAGATATTCCTGAAGAAGAATGGTAGCGGCAATTTGGTCAATGGTTTTCTTATTTCGTCGATCCTTCTTTTTCATGCCCATTTCAACCATTGCCCTAACCGCATTTTTAGAACTATATCTTTCGTCAACCGTTTGAACGGGAATATTGGGGAACTTCTTTTTAAGCTGTTCAATGGCTTTTAACACTAAAGGTGTAGCATGAGTGGGCGTATCATCTAAATTCATCGGCTCCCCTATTAAAATCAGCTCCACAGGCTCTGCTTTAAAATATGCTTCTAAATAGGTAAACAAATCTTTGGTGTCCACGGTGGTTAATCCAGTAGCAATAATTTGCAATGGATCGGTCACTGCTATACCAGATCTTTTTCCACCGTAATCTATACAAAGTATTCTAGCCACTTGTTTAAAAATAAATTTGAATAAAGATAGATGCAATTACAATCACCCCAAAAACCACACTCGCAATTCCGTTCGCAGTCATAAAAGCAATATTCACTTTGCTTAGGTCATTGGGTTTTACTATACTATGCTGGTACAATAACATTCCAATAAATACGAATAATCCAAGTAAATATAAAATATGAAATCCCCCTAAATAAAATGCAACTACTACGAAAATAGCAGAAAATACATGCAATATCCTTGCAATGTTTAAAGCCTTTTCTAAACCCCAATAACTTGGTATAGAATATAAAGATTGAGATTGATCAAAATCAATGTCTTGCAATGCATAAATAATATCAAATCCACTTACCCAAAATACCACTGCAAAAGAAAATAACAAAGGTAAAAGCGCAAAACTGCCCGTTACCGCCAAATAAGCACCAATGGGCGCAAGGGATAATCCAATACCCAGCACCAAATGACATAAATAGGTAAATCGTTTTGTATAGCTATAAAACAAAATCACGAATAAGGCAACAGGTGATAAATAAAAACAAATAGCATTAATAAAGTAAGTAGCCGTAATAAATAATGCCATATTGATTCCTATAAAAACCAATGCTTTTTCTGCTTTGATAATTCCTGCTGGAATTTCTCTGATGGCTGTTCTTGGATTTAATTTATCAAAATGTCTATCCAAGTATCTATTAAAAGCCATCGCTGTAGATCTTGCTGTGACCATACAAACAATGACCAAGAAAAACTTAAACCAAATATTTTCAATAGACAGATGATGGATCCAGTTATATCTTAATCCCAATACAAAACCAATTAATGCAAAAGGCATTGCAAAAATGGTATGCGAAAACTTCACTAAACTTAAATAATCTTTTATTGGATTCATTTTACTTTTTTAAGATCTCACAAATTCCCACAACACAACAGCTGCTGCTACAGAAATGTTTAAAGAATGTTTCATGCCCCATTGTGGAATTTCAATCACCCCATCACAAAGGGCAATCACAGATGCGTCTACCCCATCCACTTCATTACCAAAAACAAAAGCAATGGGCTCCTCCTTTTTGTCAAATTGATTCAGTGGGATACTACCTTCTGTTTGTTCAATCGCATATACTTTATAACCTTGCTTTTTTAAAGCAGTTACTGCATCAATAGTATGTTCATAATACATCCAATCTACCGATTCAGTTGCACCTAAAGCTGTTTTATGAATATCTCTGTGTGGGGGTTGTGGAGTGAAACCACATAGACAAATCCCATTGATTAAAAAGGCATCTGCTGTTCTAAAAACACTGCCCACATTGTGCATGCTTCTTATTTGATCCATCACCACTACAATAGGCTTTTTAGGCGCTATTTTAAAGTCGGCAACAGACATCCTACCCAATTCATCCATGCTCAATTTACGCATATGCAAAAGTACGCTTTTTATGAAAAATTATGTAGGTTTGTCACCCATGGCAAAATCTAGTTCCGATACCCCTCTCATGCAGCAACATAGGGCTATTAAGCAAAAATACCCTGATGCCATCTTATTATTTAGAGTAGGTGATTTTTATGAAACTTTTGGTGAAGATGCAGTGATTGCATCCAAAGTATTGGGTATTACTTTAACCAAGAGAAACAATGGCGCAGCTTCTAGTAGTGAACTTGCAGGTTTTCCCCATCACTCCTTAGATACTTATTTACACAAACTGGTAAAAGCAGGACACAGAGTAGCCATTTGTGATCAATTGGAAGATCCTAAATCGGTAAAAGGCATTGTGAAAAGAGGTGTCACCGATATGTTAACTCCTGGCATTGCTACCAACGATAAATTATTAGCCCATAAAGAGAATAATTTTTTAGCTGCTATTTATGTTGAAAACGAATTAGGCGCATTAGCATTTTTAGATATTACCACTGGAGAATTTTTAACTGCAGAAGGCAATTTTGAATACCTAGATAAATTATTACAAAGTTTACAACCAGCAGAAATTTTATTTTCCAAAAAAGACCAAGCTATGTTTAAAGAACATTTTGGTCAAGGATTTTATTCTTATGGTTTAGATAGTTGGATTTTTGATGCTCCTTATGCGAATGATTTATTGTTAAAACAATTTCAAACCCAAACCTTAAAAGGTTTTGGTATGGAAGGACAAAGCAAGTCCATTATTGCCGCAGGTGCCATCTTGCATTATTTAAAAGAAACGGAGCATCCACATTTACAACATATCCATTCTATTAGTCCTATACAAAGAGAAGATATTTTATGGATGGATAAATTTACCATTCGAAATTTAGAATTGATAGGCAATGGTGCAGATAAAAAAGGCTTATTAGAAATATTGGACCATACTAAAAGCCCCATGGGTGCAAGATTATTAAAGAGATGGCTCATCTTCCCATTACAATCCATAGCACAAATCAATGCTAGATTAAATGCAGTAGATTATTTAATACAATCCAAAGAAGAAAGAACTCAAAGTAGTGCATTGATTGAATCCTGTGGTGATTTGGAAAGATTGGCAAGCAAATTGGCTAGTAGAAAAATACAACCCAGAGAATTACAACAATTAGGAAAATCTTTAGAAGCAGTAGCATCTGTAAAAGCAATCTATGCTGGATGCAAGAATGAATATTTGCATCAACTAAGTAATCAATTAACTAATTGCGAAGTAGCTAAAGAAAAAATCAGCACTACCCTGTTGGATCAACCTCCAGCAACTACTGTGAAAGGCGGTTTTATTAGAGATGGTATACATACTGAATTAGATGAATTAAGAAATATCTCAAGTGGAGGAAAAGAATACTTAGCACAATTGCAAAACAAAGAAGCCCTTCAAACAGGCATCAGTTCTTTGAAGATTGGCTACAACAATGTGTATGGCTATTATTTAGAAGTAACCCATGCGCATAAAGACAAAGTACCTGCTGATTGGATTCGAAAACAAACTTTAACCACTGCAGAAAGATATATCACTCCAGAATTAAAAGTGTACGAAGAGAAAATACTTGGAGCAGAAGATAAAATTTTAGTACTTGAACAGCAATTGTACCAACAATTATTAGATGAGGTTTTACAATCACTGAATGCTATTCAACAGAATGGGCAATTATTAGCGATAATAGATTGTTTAATATGTTTTGCACATAACGCAATTGAATTCAAGTATTGCAAGCCTGTGTTAAAAGAAGATTTAATGCTTGACATTAAAGATGGTCGACATCCAGTGATTGAACAAAACCTACCTATTGATCAACCCTATATTGCCAACGATTTACTTTTGGATCCAAATCAACAACAGATTATTATTTTAACTGGGCCCAATATGAGTGGTAAAAGTGCAGTGCTAAGACAAACTGCATTGATAACTTTAATGGCCCATATGGGATCTTATGTTCCAGCTAGCGCTGCAGCCATTCCATTAACCGATAAGATATTTACCAGAGTTGGTGCCAATGATAATTTAAGTGCCGGTGAATCTACATTTATGGTGGAGATGATTGAAACAGCAAGTATTTTAAATAATATCAGCAGCAGAAGTTTGATTTTACTAGATGAAATTGGCAGAGGCACTTCTACCTATGATGGAATTAGTATTGCTTGGAGTATTGTAGAATATTTAAATCAATCTAAAGAAAAACCAAAAACACTTTTTGCAACGCATTACCACGAGTTGAACGATTTAGAAGCACAATTGAATCATGTACACAACTATCATGTAAGTCATAAAGAAGTGGGTAACAAAATTATCTTCTTAAGAAAATTAACCAAAGGAGGTAGTACGCATAGTTTTGGTATTCATGTAGCAAAAATGGCGGGCATGCCCAATAATTTGGTAACAAGGGCCAATGCGATTTTACAAGAAATGGAATTGAAAAATCAGGGCTCACAAAAATTAGCCACCCCTACTGCAGCCACTACTGAATCAAAATTTCAGTTATCTATTTTTGATGCACACACAGAAACATTTGAATCTATTCGTAAAGAATTAGATAGCATTGATATCAATAACCTCACACCAGTTGAGGCGTTGATGAAGCTGCAAGCGATTAAGCAGAAATTAAATTAATCAGCAAACTTTTGTAAATACTTGTGAATTTTTGCCTGTAATGGTTCAGAAGCAGGCACTAATGGCAAACGCAAAACATTTTCTATAACACCTTGCTCATATAAGTATGCTTTGATACCAGCAGGATTATTTTCTTCGTACATATAACTATATCCTTCTACCATTAAATCGTTTAATCTCTTTGCCATGCTAAAATCACCCGCCATGCTGTAGCGAATCATATCGCTAAATGGTTTAGGGAAAGCATTCGCAGCAACGCTAATCACACCATCCATTCCGCATGCAATCTGTGCCATCACTATTTCATCATCTCCACTCACTACTAAAAAATCTTTTGGTCTGTCTTTTAACAAATCAATAGTTTGAGACAAGTCTGGACCTGCTTCTTTAATGCCAGCAATATTTGGATGAGCTGCTAATCTTAAAGAAGTGGCAGCTGTCATATTACGTCCGGTTCTTCCAGGAACATTGTATAAAATAATTGGCTTGGGTGCCACATTAGCTAATGCAGTATAATGCTGAAACAAGCCTTCTTGTGTAGGTTTATTGTAGTAAGGAGCTACACTTAAAATAGCTACCACTTTAGACAAATCAAATTTTCCAAAAGCTTCTATCACAGAAGCAGTATTGTTCCCACCAATACCAATCACAATGGGTAATCTTCCATTTACTTTATCTACAGTGAAATTGAATACTTCAATTTTTTCTTTCTCTGTTAGCGTCACCGACTCTCCTGTTGTACCCAGAGTAACAATATAATCAATACCCCCTTTGATTTGGATTTCAATTAAATTTTCCAATGCTGCAAAATCTATAGATTGGTCTTTTTTGAAAGGGGTTACTAATGCAACTCCGGTTCCTTTTAGGGTATCTCTTAACATAGTAGGGTTTGGATATAAATGTACAAAGATTAATTAAGCTTCCTCCCAGAAGCCCATTTTACTATATTTTTCAATTCTATTTTCAACACGTGTTGCAGGTGGAATATCTTTTACTGCTGCCAATGCCTCTGTAATTTTTGCTTTTAAAGAAGCTGCTGCTGCATCATAATCCCAATGTGCTCCACCTAATGGCTCTGGCACTATTTCATCAATTAAACCAAAACCCTTCATATCTAAAGAAGTCAATTTTAATTGTTCAGCAGCTACTTCTTTCTTATCCCAGCTTCTCCAAAGAATAGAACTACAGCTTTCTGGTGAAATCACCGTGTACCAAGTATTTTCCATCATCAAAGTCTTATCTCCCACACCAATGCCTAAAGCACCTCCACTAGCCCCCTCTCCAATGATACAAACAATGATTGGCACTTGTAAACGCACCATTTCATAGATATTTCTTGCAATAGCCTCTCCTTGCCCTCTTTCCTCTGCTTCTAAGCCCGGGAAAGCCCCTGGAGTATCTATCAAGCAGATGACTGGTTTATTGAACTTTTCGGCCAATTTCATCAATCTTAGGGCCTTTCTGTAACCCTCGGGGTTGGCCATCCCAAAATTTCTTAACTGACGGGCCTTAGTATTGCTTCCTTTTTGCTGTCCAATCACCATAACGGTATGACCATTTAATTCGGCAAATCCACCTACCATGGCCTTATCATCTTTTACATTACGATCACCATGTAATTCAACAAATTTATCGAACATAAGGTGCACATACTTTAAGGTATAAGGACGATCTGGATGTCTACTCAATTGTACCCTCTGCCATGGTGAAAGGCTTTCTGTGATTGCTTTTCGCTTGTCTACAATAGTTTGCTCTAATTGCTTTACAGTAGCTGTCAAATCAATTTTTGGATTCTTTTCTGCTAGTTTTATGGTAGCGTCAATTTGCTCGTATAAATCCTTGATAGGTTGTTCAAAATCTAAAAACTGTCTATTAGGGTATGCTGGCATATATATAAGATTGGGCTGTAAAAATAATGCAACCTTTTTTAATAAAAGATTTGTTTAAAAAACTTCTTTCCCCTTATCTTTGCAACCCGGAAACGGAAAAGTTACCGGAAGTTCTTGGATCGGTAGTTCAGTTGGTTAGAATGCCGCCCTGTCACGGCGGAGGTCGCGG
>JAFMEV010000066.1 GCA_017856545.1 Chitinophagaceae bacterium | reverse complement strand
GGATCTTCACAAAAGATTGGCCTTTGAATATTGGTGGTAAACCACATTTTGCTTTACCAGCATGGATTCCCATCATATTTGAATTGACTGTATTATTTGCAGCAGTAGGTATGGTGTTGACTTTTTGTTATTTGTGTCAATTAGCACCAGGTGTTAAGAAACATCATTTCCATAAAAGAGCAACAGACGATTTATTTGTAATGGTGATCGAATGCACTTCTACAACCAACACAGATGATTTACAAGCCTTATTAAAAACGAATGGTGCTGTTGAAACAGAAACACAAGTAGCTGAAGACGGATGGTGGTTTGGTACTTACGATAAAGAAGACAATTTATATAACGACAAACATCAATTGGCTTAATTGTTAAGTGTCCCACCAACTAAAGAAAATTATAAAAGAACTCGAATGAATAAATTTTTAGCAATCACATTTTTAACTGCAGTAGTTGTGTTAACTAGCTGTAGCGATGTTAAGCGCAAGCCAGGTTCTATCTATATGCCAGATATGGCTTATAGCCGTGCGTATGAATCTTATGACGATCATAGCAAATTAAAAGAAAAAGGTATTCACTATGATGCACGTCCAGTAGCTGGAACCATTGCTCGTGGTAAAGAAATGCCTTTCCCTTACGCGCAAGATGCTGCAGGTGATACTACGAATTATACTTTGTCTAAGTCTGTTCCAAATCCTATTGATTCTTTATCAGTAGTGGATGCAAAAGAAGCAGAGCGTTTATATTTAATTAACTGTGGAATTTGTCACGGAGCTAAATTAGATGGTAACGGTCCTTTGTATAAAGATGGTAATGGTCCTTATGCTGCTAAGCCTGCTGCTTTAGTAGGTGATGCAAAATATGAGAACATGCCTGATGGTCAAATGTTTTATTCAGTAGCATATGGTAAGAACTTAATGGGTTCTTATGCTTCTCAATTAAGCAAGCGTCAAAGATGGATGGTGATTAAATATATCAAGAACAAACAAGCAGCTGCAAAAGCTTCTAAATAAAAATTTTTAAAAGAGAAAAGATGGCATCTATTAAAGAGCAATTTGAAATTCCTGGTACACTGAAAACTTGGGCCTATGCTTTAATCGGCATTGGCGGAGCTGCCTTATTGTATGGTATGTTTACAAAAGGCTTTAGTACCGATGAGCATGAGCAAGCGCATTTTTGGGGTACTTTAATGTACAACACTATTTTCTGGACCCTTGTGTGTAACGCTGCCATGTTCTTTATTTGTTTTAGCACCATGGCGCAAGCTGCTTGGATGCAATCTTTCAGAAGAATTGCAGAAGCAATTTCTACATTAGTGCCTGTATTTGGTACCATCACTTTTGCAGTGTTAATGTTTGTAGTGTTAGGACACAAGCATCATATCTACCATTGGTTAGATCATGAGGCGGTGATGAAAGATCCTATCTTAAAAGGTAAGGTTGGATTTTTGAATCCTACTTTCTTTATTGTATGGACTACATTGACCATTACATTATGGTCTTACTTTGGATATAGAATGCGTAAAATTAGTAGCGAAGCAGATGTAGCTCCAATGGATGCTGACACTGCAAAAGCTTATAATATTAAGAGCATGGTGGGCGCTGGTTTCTTCTTAGTATGGTTTGGTTTAACTGTAGCTTCTACGATTCCTTGGTTATGGTTAATGAGTATCGATGCACATTGGTATTCTACTATGTATAGCTGGTATACTTTTGCTAGCTCTTTCGTTGCAGGTATGTCTTTAGTAGCATTATGGTTAATCTACATGAAGAACAAAGGATATATGGAATTGTCTAACAGCGAGCACTTACACGATATGGGTAAGTTTATGTTTGCATTCTCTATTTTCTGGACCTATTTATGGTTCTCTCAATACATGCTTATTTGGTACGCTAATATTCCTGAAGAAACAGTTTACTTTAAGCACAGAGTTCAAGGTGCTTACAAGCCTATCTTCTTCTTAAACTTAATTGTAAACTTCTTAGCGCCTTTATTAATCTTGATGAAGCGTTCTGCAAAGAGAAACTTTACATTAATGGCTTTAATGGCTGTGGTAATTTTATTTGGTCACTGGATTGATTTTTATCAAATGGTGATGGGAAGTTTAATGAAAGAGCATGTGAGTTTAGGTTGGTTAGATTTTGGTGTGTTAACTTTCTTTGTGGGTGTTATGATTTTGATGACTGCTCGTGCATTGGCAAGCAAGCCTTTGATCGCGAAGTATCATCCTTTCTTGAAAGAAAGTATAATTCACCACACTTAATTTTAAAAAATTTATAAGAATACAATTATGAGTTTATATTTATCCATAGCAATCATCGTTCTAATCTTTGTGGTGATTTTTCAAATTGCCAAGGCGAGTGAGTATGTTTCTATTTTGAAAGGTGAAGAAGCAAGTCGTAAACAAAACAACAAGATCAATGGTTTCTTGATGATTGTGTTTTTAGTGTTAGGATTCGTGGGTGTGTATGTTTGCAACGAATACCTATACGATAAAACTTTATTACCACAGGGAGCTGCGAGTGTTCAAGGAGAGAAAGTAGACCAAATGCTTTGGATTACTTTAATCATCACAGGTATTGTATTTGTGATCACACAGGTTTTATTATTCTGGTTTGCTTATAAATACCAAGAAAGTGATAACAGAAAAGCGTTCTTCTTTGCGCATAGCACAAAGTTGGAGTTAATCTGGACGGCGATTCCTGCCATTACTTTAACTGTACTAGTAATCTTCGGTTTAAGAAACTGGTTCTTCTTCACAGGCGAACCTCCAAAGAATGCCATGGTAGTAGAAGTAACTGGTAAGCAATTTGGATGGATCTTCCGTTACCCAGGTCACGACAATATCTTTGGTAAAAAGTATTATAAAAATATTGACCCAGCTACTAACTCTGTGGGTATTATCTGGGATGATAAATATGCACAAGACGATATCTTAACAGAGCAAACCATGTATGTTGTAAAAGGTCAGCCTGTTAAATTAATTATTGGTTCTAGAGACGTGGTGCATGACGTAGGTTTATCTCATTTCCGTTTAAAGATGGATGCTGTACCAGGTATTCCAACTACGATGTGGTTTACCCCTAAGTACACAACAAAAGAAATGAAAGAGAAAACGGGTAATCCAAATTTCGCTTATGAAATTTCTTGTGATCAAATGTGTGGTAATGGTCACTACTCTATGAAAGGTATTATTGAAGTAGTAGATCAGGAAGAATATGATTTATGGTTGGCTAAACAAAAGCCTCAGTATTTCACAGCATTCCCTGAAAAGGATCCTACTGCAGCTCCAGTAGTAACTGATAGCACAGCAACAGCAAAAAAATAATTTAAGAAAAATTTTATAAATAGAACGGTATGAGTCACGAAGCAACTTTACATGGACACGATAGTCATGGTCACGATGATCACGGACATCACGAACACCATGATACATTCTTAACTAAATATGTATTTAGTCAGGACCATAAAATGATCGCGAAGCAATTCTTGATCACTGGTATGGTTTGGGCGGTACTAGGTGGTTTAATGAGTGTACTTTTCCGTTTGCAATTAGGTTATCCTGATGCAAGTTTCCCTTGGTTAGAATCTATCTTGGGTAAATGGGCGAAGGGTGGTCAAATTACTCCAGAAGCTTATTATGCTTTGGTTACCACGCACGGTACTGTATTGGTATTCTTTGTATTAACAGCAGGTTTATCAGGTACTTTCGCGAACTTCTTAATTCCATTACAAGTTGGTGCACGTGATATGGCATCTCCTTTCATGAATATGTTATCATACTGGTTCTTCTTAGCAGCGAGTGTGGTAATGTTATCTTCTATGTTTGTAGAGACAGGACCATTCAGTGGTGGTTGGACAGCATATCCTCCATTGTCTGCATTAGGTGATGCATCACCTGGTTCTAAAACAGGTATGGACTTATGGATTATTGCCATGGCTTTATTCGTTGTATCTTCTTTATTAGGAGGTTTGAACTATATCGCAACTATTTTGAACATGCGTACAAAAGGTATGAGCATGACGCGTTTACCTTTAACTATTTGGGCATTGTTCTTTACTGCGGTATTAGGTGTATTGTCTTTCCCAGTATTATTATCTGGTTTGATCTTATTAATTTTTGATAGAAACTTTGGAACATCTTTCTATCTATCTGATATTTTCGTGAATGGTGTAGGTGCATTGTCTAACGAAGGTGGTAGTGCTATTTTATACCAACACTTATTCTGGTTCTTAGGTCACCCTGAGGTGTACATTATCTTATTACCTGCGATGGGTATGGTATCTGAGATCATGTCTATCAATTCTCGTAAACCTATCTTCGGTTATATGGCGATGTTGGGTTCTTTATTTGCTATCGCAGCATTGGCCTTCTTAGTATGGGCGCACCATATGTTCGTTACGGGATTGAATCCTTTCTTGGGATCTATCTTCGTACTATTAACTTTATTAATTGCCGTTCCTTCTGCTATCAAAGTATTTAACTGGTTAACTACTTTATGGAGAGGTAATATTCGTTTCACTCCAGCAATGTTATTCGCAATTGGTTTTGTGAGTTTATTTATCTCTGGAGGTTTAACAGGTATTTGGTTAGGTAACGCTGCATTGGATATTCACTTACACGATACGTATTTCGTAATTGCGCATTTCCATATTGTAATGGGTGTGGCTTCTATGTTTGGTATGTTCGCAGGTGTGTACCATTGGTTCCCTAAAATGTATGGTCGTTATTTAAATAACTCTTTAGGCTATATCCACTTCTGGGTAACTATGGCTGGTGCTTATTTAATCTTCTGGCCTATGCACTACGAAGGTTTAGCAGGTATGCCTCGTCGTTATTTTGATTTTAGTATTTGGGAAAGCTTTAAACAATTTGCTGAATTGAACCGTTTCATCAGCACAGTTTCTATGATTGTTTTTGCTGTTCAAATTTTATTCTTGATTAATTTCTTCTACTCTATATTCAAAGGTCGTAAAGTAACCACTACCAATCCTTGGGAAGCGAATACTTTAGAATGGACTACTCCAATCAATCCTGGTCACGGTAACTGGCCTGGTGAGATTCCAGAAGTACATCGTTGGGCTTATGATTATGGTAAAGATGGAAAAGACTTCATCCCGCAAGACGTTCCTGTAGGTGCAGATGAATCTAGCCATTAAACCGTGAAAGAAATTTTAAAAAATTACGCGCAGTTAATGAAGTTCACCCTCAGTTTTACTGTGGTGTTCACATGCGTAATTTGTTATATGCTGGCTCCGAAAGTGGCTAGCTATGATTGGATGATGATTTTGATTTTAACTTTCGCAGGTCTTTGTATTACGGGTAGCGCAAACGCAATCAATCAAGCAGTTGAAAAAGATACGGATGCACAAATGAAACGCACAGCGAATAGACCAGTGGCTTCCGGCCGCATGTCTCAACAGCATGCTTATCTTTTTGCTCTGATCACTGGTATAGTGGGTATCGCTTTAATGTGGTACTACTTTAATTTGTCTTCTGCCTTGGTGTCTGCATTTAGTTTGTTTTTATATGCTTTCATTTACACTCCACTTAAAAAAGTCAATTCTATTGCTGTTTTAGTGGGTGCATTTCCAGGAGCGCTTCCATGTTTAATTGGATGGGTTGCTGGCAATGATGATTTTAGTTTTGCGGGTTGGTCATTGTTCTTGGTGCAATTTCTTTGGCAGTTCCCACATTTTTGGGCCATTGCTTGGGTAGCACATCAGGATTATTCTAGTGTAGGTTTTAAATTATTACCTGCTAAAGAAGGTCCTACAAGATTTACTGCAGTACAATCTATTATGTATGCAGTGTTGATGATCCCTGTTGGATTCTTACCGCATTACTTAGGTGTTACGGGAGAGTGGAGCATGTGGGTGGTTTTGGTGGCCAACATTTTTATGGTGGTACAATGCGTTAGATTATATCAGAACATGGGTGTGCCTGCGGCACGTCGTGTGATGTTTAGCAGTTATATTTATTTACCGATTGTTTTTTTAGCCTTATTGGCTGATAAAATGTAAAGAGATTTTGTATGAATAGTTTAGTTGCTGAAAAAAAGAAATTTACTCAATACCAGGTTTTACTATGGGTAGGTATTGGTAGTATTTTAATGGCTTTTGCTGGTTTAACCAGTGCATATATTGTGAAGAAGGGTCAAGCCAATTGGTTGGATTTTGATTTGCCTTCTGTGTTTTGGATATCTACTGTAGTGATTCTGGTAAGCAGTTTCACGATGCAGATGGCCGCTAAAAAACACAAAGAAGGTCAACAAAATCAATTCAAAGGTTTTATGACAGTGACGGCGATTTTAGGAATTAGTTTTTTGATATTACAGTTGCAAGGCTTTGCGGCTTTAGAAGCCAACAGCATTGCGTTGACTGGTCCAAAAAGTAATTCTGCAGGTTCTTTCTTATTGGTGATTACAGGTTTTCACATGTTGCATTTGTTAGCAGGTGTGATTGCACTAGTGATCATTTCTATCAAAGCACCTAAACAAGGAGAAAGTGTAAGTTTGATGTCTACCTATTGGCATTTTGTAGATGTGTTATGGATTTACCTTTTTGTGTTTTTAAATTGGGTTGGATAAAAAGAATATTTTTGAAACGAAATAGTTATTGAACATGTCAAATGTAACAACAGCTTCTTCAGAAGCAAAATGGTGGAACGGAGGGAAAAGTCCCTTTGATGTTGAATACGGTAAAGTAATGATGTGGTACTTCTTAATGAGTGACGCATTTACTTTTGGCGCATTCTTGATCTCTTATGGTACCGTTCGTTTTTCTACGAATGGATGGCCTGACCCTAACAAGGTGTTCAAGAGTTTCCCATTTGCACCAGAAGGAGTGAACGCTCCATTGGTATTCGTGTCTATCATGACATTCATTTTGATTGTTAGTTCTGTTACCATGGTGTTGGCAGTACATGCAGGTAAAATGATGGATAAGAAAGGTGTTGTAAGAAACATGATTTGGACAATCATTGGTGGTATCGCTTTCTTAAGCTGTCAAGCTTGGGAGTGGAACCATTTACATCATGAAGGTGCATGGTGGGGTTTAAATCCTTTCAACAATGCAGATGGAACAGCGTCTTCTACCAACTTTACTAATTTCTTCTTTACCATTACTGGATTCCACGGTTTCCACGTATTTAGTGGTGTGGTGATTAATATCATTATGTTGATCATGA
The DNA here is from genome assembly GCA_017856545.1 of Chitinophagaceae bacterium. Lineage (GTDB taxonomy): Bacteria > Bacteroidota > Bacteroidia > Chitinophagales > Chitinophagaceae > Sediminibacterium. The sequence continues at coordinate 2,044 of JAFMEV010000066.1, read as the reverse complement.
CTTTGATGGATAAGTTTGAACAAAGAGGTCATTATTTAATGATTGAAAAAGCAGGTTTATACTGGCACTTTGTAGATTTAGTTTGGGTGTTTGTATTCACATGTTTCTATTTATTATAAAAATATTTTTAAGCATATCTTAATTTAAGATCGAAAAAAAATTATTATGTCAAACCACGATTCACATAGCGCAGAACATCACCACGATGTGATTGCAGAGATTAAAAAAGTAACCATCATCTTATCGGTATTAACCATTGTGGAGTTAGTATTAGGTTTCTGGATGATTGATATTACTTCTGAAGGTTTACGTTTAGCTATTAAGGGTGCTATTGTTATTTTAATGATGGCAAAAGCATTTTATATTGTTGCTTATTTCATGCACTTAAAACATGAAATCAAGAATTTAATCATGACCATCGTAGTGCCTTTGGCATTGTTTATTTGGTTTATTGCTGCATTCTTAGCAGATGGTAATTCTTTCAGAAATTTGCGTAATAATTACGATCCTCATTTCAAAGAGCAATCTACCATTAAGGTTCCTGAGAAGCATCACGCTGGTGGTGAATCTCATAAGGCTACTGAAAAACATGAAGCTGGTTCAACTGAGAAGCACGAAGAAAAGGCTGCTCACTAAGAGTAAATGTCTAAAAAATCAATATACAGTCTTCTTATCGCTTTAGCGATTCCAGTACTTTGTTACTTATGGTTAAAGTCTGCAAGTGATTCTGCTGTAGACATGCCTAGACATTATTTACTAGACACTGTGTATGAATCAGTGGTAGATGGCAAAATCAAGTCTGATTCTATCTGGCATACTACTAAGAATATTCATCTAGTGAATCAATTAGGTGATTCTGTTAGTTTGTATGACCAACAAGGTAAAATCATTATCCTAGATTTCTTTTTTACAAGTTGTGGTAGTATTTGTCCCAAGCTCACCAATAACATGTCTACACTTCAAAGAAGTTTTTCTCGTGGAGGCAATGAGCGCAAAAAAATTGATACCAGTATTGTTCAGTTTATATCTATCACGGTAGACCCACAAAGAGATAGTGTTCCAGTCTTACAAGACTATGCCAATAAGATGAATGTATCTTCTGATAATTGGTGGTTATTAACGGGTAATAGAGATTCCATTTACAAATTTGCTTTTGAAGAAATGAAAGTGGACTCTTTTAGTATGGAACCTGTACATCCAGATTTTATTCATACCAGTCGTTTTGTATTGATTGATAAAAAAATGCAAGTGCGTGGTTATTACAATGGCCTGGATTCTGCTAGCTTATTAAAATTGGCTAAAGATGTAGGTTATATTATGTTAGAGAAAGACCGCACAAAAAAATCTCAAGTGTTTCAGAAGATTGTTGACTTAAGTTGGTTGTGGTTGGTGATTGCAGTGTTAGTAGGGGGTTTTGTATTTTCAATGAGCAAGAATAGACAAAAAAATTAGACATATGTTAGCACCAGTTATTCAAAAAAACGACAAACAAGCTAAATTACTCATAGGTATATTCTCTGCAGTGGTTTTTATTGCAGTGACTTTTTTAAGTAAGTTTACTTTAACGATTGAATTGCCTTTTGATGTACATATTTTTGCTTTCATCAACGCAATAATCAATACAGCAGTCGCTATTTTATTGGTTGCAGGCTTGATAGCGATTAAAAAACGTAATTTTTTATTGCATAAGAATATCATGATGTTGGCAATGGCTTTATCTGTACTATTCTTAGTTACTTATATTGCTCATCACTTATTGGCTGGAGAAGCGAAATTCGGTGATATCAATCATGATGGTATAGTGTCTGAATCAGAAGGCGCTTTAGTGGGAAACACAAGAGCTTTTTATTTGGTATTATTATCTACCCATATTGTTTTAGCTGCTACAAGCTTACCTTTTATTTTATTTACTGCATACCGCGCTTTGACTGCAGAGTTTGAAGACCATAAAAAAATGGCTAAACGTATGTGGCCTATTTGGTTTTACGTTGCAGTAACTGGCCCATTGGTATATTTAATGATTAGCCCTTATTATAACTAGATC
>JAFMEV010000008.1 GCA_017856545.1 Chitinophagaceae bacterium | reverse complement strand
CTTATGCAATTAGTGCTGCTGGTACAAGTGGGCAATATCTACAAAGTGCAGGAACAGGAGCGCCAATATGGGCACAACCTGGTCCTGCTAGTATTCAAGTTCTTAGCACCAGTGGAACCTATACAACACCAGCAGGCGTAAAAGCAATCATTATTGAATTAGTTGGTGGTGGTGGTGGAAGTGGAGCAATTGCAGCAGCAGCTGGAAATAATAATGGCACAGTGAGTGGTGGTGGTGGAAGTGGCTCTTATACTAGAGCTTTAATTACCAATCCGGCATCTTCCTATACTTATATCATTGGTTTGGGAGGGACTGCTAGTGCTATTGGTGTTGCTGGAGGAAATGGAGGTGCTACTAGTTTTAATGCAGGGACGATTACAGCACCAGGTGGAACAGGTGGAGCAGCAGGATCTACATTAGCAAATGGATCAGTGAGTTTAGGGGGAGCAGGGGGCGTTGCAGGAATTGGAGGAAGTTTTATGGTTCCTGGACATGGTGGCGGCACTGGATTTAGTGGTAGTGTGATTTCAGTTGCTGGGGCAGGGGCAAATTCTTATTTTGGAGATGGGGGTGTTGCCCCGGCTGTAATTGATGGCACATCTAGATCAGGTGTCGCAGGTAGTAGTTTTGGAGCAGGAGCTTCAGGTGCCGCGGCAGTGAATGTAGGAACAGGTGCTCTTGGTGCAGCAGGATTTCATGGAGTCATTATCGTTACAGAGTATAAATAACCATTTATAAATAACCCTATTAATAATGAGCATCAAAAATTAATTATTAAGTAAATTCAGTTACCTTCAGTACAATACAATTTTTAGCTCATTTAGTATAATTAACCCATGAAAAATCAAAATGACGCAGAGTTAGAGAAACTCAAAAAACATATTATTGTTCAAGTAATTCAGTACATGCCCAATTCAGTAGTGAGCAGAACCATTATGAAAAGAATTACAGGAAATGTTACTTTATCATCTGTGGATGCAGGGGAGGAGCTTCCTGAAAAATTATCTCCTTATGATACTTTTGTTCAAATCATCGATGGCAAAGCCGAGATTACTATTAATGATAAAGTATTTACACTTGGACTTGGAGAAGGAATGATAATACCTGCTCATGCTTTACACCATTTTAATGCAAATGAACAATTTAAAATGATTGCAACAGTCATTAAGAGTGGATATGAAGATTAATTTTATCTATTGAGAATATACATCAAATATATGGTCAGCCTTCGATGCAAGATGGTTGTTAAAGCTGCTGCAGAAGAATTAAATATTCCTTATAGTAATGTAGATTTAGGTTTTATAGAAATAGATGAAAAATTAAGTGAATCAGTTTTAGAAAAATTCAAAGCGAAATTATTAAAATCAGGATTAGAAATTTTAGACGATAAAAGAAGCATTTTAATTGAAAAAATTAAAAATGTTGTTATCGAAATGGTGCATTATGCAGATGAATTTCCTAAGGTAAATTTCTCTACTTATTTAAGTGAAAAATTAGGATACGACTATACTTATTTATCCAATTTATTTACAGAAGTCAAAGGTACCACCATACAAGAGTTCATTATTTTGCATAAGATTGAGAAGGCAAAAGAACTGATCATGTATAATGAAATGAGTATTGCAGATATAGCTTACACTTTAAATTATAGCAGTGCGGCCCATTTTTCTACACAATTCAAAAAAGTAACAGGATTAACCCCGTCTTTTTTCAAGAAACTCAAAAAACAAAGAGAAACCGATTTGGAAGATCTCTAATTTTTCAAAAGTTTAAACATTTTGCCCAAGTTTTTGTTTAATTAATCAAACAAGCATTATGGCAAATTATTTAATTATAGGAGGGTCTTCGGGCATAGGTAGTTCATTAGTAGCACAATTAGTAGAGGAAGGGCATCAGGTGTTTGCCACCTATAATATGCATCCAGTTGTATCGTCTTTTCCCAATTTGATTTATTATCCATTAAATGTCTTAGATGAAACACTTGATTTATCTTTCTTACCTGAAAAATTAGATGGCATTGCTTTTTGTCCTGGAGCCATTCAGCTAAAACCATTTGCTAGAATTCAAGCAGCAGATTTTGTATCAGATTATCAATTACAAGTAGTGGGTGCTATAAAAGTGATTCAAGGGGCTTTACCTGCTTTAAAAAATGCAGAACAAGCATCTATTGTTTTATTTTCAACAGTGGCTGTTCAATTAGGTTTAAATTTTCACTCATTGGTTTCTGCATCTAAGGGTGCCATTGAGGGTTTAACCAAATCATTGGCTGCAGAATTAGCACCTAAAATAAGAGTCAATGCTATTGCTCCTTCTTTAACCAACACACCATTAGCGGCTGGTTTATTAAATTCTGATCAAAAAATGGAAGCTAATGCAGAAAGACATCCATTAAAAAGAGTGGGTAAGCCAGAAGATGTATCTGCAATGGCAGCTTTTCTTTTGAGTCCTAAAACAAGTTGGATTACTGGACAAATTTTATCAGTGGATGGAGGAATGGGAGCACTTAAATAGTATTAGATACCTTGTCTAATACTTCAAAAGCAGTTTCTGCCATTTTATTTCCTTTATTATCCAGTAGCGGATTAATTTCCGTAAGCTCAATACATTTTACTTTACCTGTTGCTTGAAACAATTGGATAATTTGAATCACTTCTTCTGGGTTAAAACCAGCGGGAACTGGAGTGCCTGTTCCATAAGAAATTCTATCGCAATCCATTGAATCAACATCAAAACTTATATAAATTAAATCACAATTAGAAAGTAATTGAATGGCTTCTTGAACACAATTTTCTAAACCTTTAAATCGAAGCTCTTCTACTTTAAAGAACTTAATCTTTTGATCATTGATTACTTTTTCTTCAGCTTCTTCATAATCTCGAATACCAAAGTAGATTAAGTCTTGAGGAAGTATTTTAGGACCATCAATACCAATATTTTTCATTTTATACCATTGCAGCAAGGTTGCTTCATCTGGTTGATTGATTTGATATTGTAAATTATCCAACCCTAATGCTGCAGCCAAAGGCATTCCATGAATATTTCCAGAAGGGGAAGTGAAAGGAGAATGAATGTCTGTATGTGCATCCAACCATATAACCCCAATTCTTGCTTGAGGATTGGCAGACTTTAAACCACTAATCGTACCTAATGCAGAACTATGATCTCCTGATAAAACAATAGGGTAGTTGCCAACAATTAAATTGCTACTCACCGCTTTAGCAACTCTTTCGCATTGTTGCACTACATGCTCAATTCTTTTAGCAAAATTATTGGTATTTTTTTGATAGATCGTTTCATTATGTGTTTCCACATCTTCGTAAGCATGTCTATTAAAATAATCATTACCAGAATTGATAGCAGCAATTTCAAGCGCATCAATTCCCATATCTGAACCTCTGGTTCCTGCACCAATATCCGATCTATTTTTAATTAGTTTGATTTTCATAAATCAATTCTTGATTATTCAATTCCTGGTTGCTTCAAAATAAAATGCTCATCAGCTTTTGCTTTATCAACCATATTTTTCACATCTTTTAGTAATTGTTTTGCATCATATACAATACCATCTTTAATAGTATATTGTACACCACCTACTCTTTTTGTTTTACCAGTTTGGTCTAATCTAATTGCTCCTGTACCATATAATACCTGTAAATTTTTTAATGGATTTTCATTTACTAAAACGATATCGGCTAATTTACCTTGTTCTAAAGTTCCCAAATCTTTATCCATTCCTAAAGCTTGTGCAGCATATAAGGTAGCAGATCTGATTACTTCTAAAGGATGAAATCCTGCTTCTCTTAATAGTTCTAATTCTCTAATAAATCCAAAACCATAGGTTTGATAGATAAAACCATTATCAGATCCAGCTGTTACTCTTCCACCTCTATTCTTATATTCATTGATAAAGCTCATCCATAATTTATAATTATGCTTCCATTCAATTTCTTGTTCTGTTCCCCATTCAAACCAATAGGAGCCATGTGAGTTTCTGCTCGGCTCATAAAAACGCCATAAAGAAGGCAGTGTATAATCTTCGTGCCATTCAGCTCTTCTTGCACGCATCAAATCTCTGTTCGCTTCATAAATATTAAAGGTAGGATCCAAAGTAAAATCCAAGGCCAATAATTCATTCATTACCTTATTCCATTTTTCTGAATGAGGTGCTGCAGCCTGTCTCCATAATTTTCCTGCATTTTCAAATCTACTTTGTTCGTTGGTGTAGTTGTAATCTAATGGAAAATCTTGTACTGTTTTATTTTCAAACATAGCTTCAGGTAAACCATACCAATGTTCCATACTGGTCATTCCAGCTCTTGCAGAATTTAAAACATTCCATCTTGCAACATCCGTTTGTGAATGGTGTGCACAAGATCTTAATCCTAATCTTTTATTTTCTCTAATGGCAGCATCCATAATTTCAGGGGCTGCTCCAAAAAATTTAATTCCATCTGCGCCATTTTTCGCATTTTCATTCACCCAATCAATGGCATCTTGCTTATTGATAATTTCTTTTTTTGCACCTTGTCCAAATGCTGTATAGGCTAATATTCTTGGCGCAATAATTTTATTTTCAGCACTTCTTTTCTTTTCACTTAATACCCAAGACAAACCATTCCCTGCAGAAACATCTCTCACAGTGGTAATTCCATGGGCCATCCAAAGCTTGTATACATATTCTGCAGGTGTGCCTTGCTCTACTCCGCCAATATGTGTATGCATATCAATAAATCCTGGAAGGGCAAACATGCCAGTTGCATCTATTTCTTTTCCATTTGCTGCAAGCTTGGGTCTTCTAGCCGGATTGATACTACTTCCTTCTGAACCAACGGTTACCATTTTCACAATTCTATTATTTTCAATCACAATATCTACTGGTCCCAAAGCTGGCGCACCGGTACCATTAATTACGGTAACACCTCTAATAATTAATTGTGTATAAGGTCCTTCACCAGCATTTCTGTTGGGTGCTACTGGTATTTGTGCATACAATGAAGTACTTAATAGACATGCAATAAGTAACTTAAAGAAGTTCAATCCAACTTTCATACATATTTAAATTTAAAATGATAAGTTAAGCAAGTTTTTGCTTTACTAGTGCAAGCGCTTAGAGTATTACTTCACCTTCGATGGTTAATTCAGTGGGAAGTTTAGTGCCTGCAAATTTTACGGTAATTTTTTTCTTAAATACACCACTATAAGGCGCAGTGTAGGTAATCTTAATATTGCTTTTTTGGCCCTTTAACACTGGCTCTTGTTTGTACTCAGGCGTGGTACATCCACATTCTGCTTGTGCAAATTCAATTACCGCTGGCTTATTACCTGTATTGGTGAAGCTAAAAATAACCGCTTTGTGAATGCCTTTTTTAATCTTTCCAAAATTGTGCACAGTCTTGTCAAATTTGATATCAGATTGTGCTTGTAAGCCGGTCAAAATCAGTAAAAATGATACTATAAAGGTGAATTTTTTCATAAAATATAGGGTTGCTTTTGTAGGGTAAATTTATTGAAAAAACCCTAATTATTTGATTTTATCTATTTATCGGCTTTTTATGCTTTTTGCACCTTATTTTTGTTGCATGGAATCCCATTTAGAAGCCCAAAATAATGCTGATATGCTGTCTTTTGAAGCATTTCGCAGTTCTGTAATTGCAGATTACAGATTGGCGCTTTTAAGTAGAGAAGTGAGTTTATTGGGAAGACGTGAAGTACTAACAGGGAAAGCCAAGTTTGGTATTTTCGGTGATGGTAAGGAAGTGGCACAAGTGGCCCTTGCTAAATATTTTCAAAAAGGAGATTTTAGAAGTGGATATTATAGAGATCAAACCATGATGTTTGCGTTGGGCGTTGCTACTGTAGAGACTTATTTTGCCCAATTATATGCAGACACTATCAATGATCCATTTTGTGGCGGGAAAAATATGAATTCGCATTTCTCTACTCGTTTTGTTTTAGAAAATGGAGAATGGAATAATCTTACAGAGCAATATAATATCTCATGCGATATCGCACCCACTGCTGGCCAAATGGCAAGGGGTTTGGGTTTGGCATTTGCTTCAAAATGTTTCAGAAACGTAGAAGCACTTTCTTCTTTTACCACATTGAGCAATCAAGGAAATGAAGTTTGCTTTTGCACCATTGGAGATGCTAGTACTTCTGAAGGACAATTTTGGGAAGTAGTGAATGCTGCTGGTGTTTTACAAGTACCCTTGGTGATTTTTGTGTATGATGATGGATATGGTATTTCAGTTCCTACCAAATTTCAAACAACCAAAGGTTCTATTTCAGAAGTTTTAAAAGGTTTTGAAAAAGAATCAGACACCAATGGTATTCAATTATATAAAGTGAAGGGTTGGGACTATGCTTCGATGTGTGAAACATTTGAATTGGGAATTGATTATGCAAGAACCACACATACTCCTGTTGTTTTTCATGTACAAGAGTTAACACAACCTCAGGGGCATTCCACAAGTGGCAGCCATGAAAGATATAAATCATCAGAAAGATTGGCTTGGGAGCGCGAATGGGATTGTAATAAAAAAATGAAAGAGTGGTTAATTTTAAATGAATTAACTACAGAAGAAGCGCTCAATCAATTGGAGATTGAAGTAAAACAAGAAGTAAGAGATGCAAAGCAATTGGCATGGGACAAATATGTACAACCTATCAAACAAAAGATAGACGAAGCCATTCAATTGATTCAAACCAATATTAGTGAATCTGAATGGGCAATGGTAGAAGCTATTTGTACAGATTTAATCAATAACAAAGAACCTTTAAAGAGAGATATATTTAGAACCGTTCATTTAGTTTTAGAAACAATACCGCAGCATGCCAATGCAGCAGCTATTCAAACATTCTTAACAAACTATCATGCTGAAGAAGCGCCTTATTATGCAAAAGACTTGTACAATGAGGGACCTAAAAGTACATTGAATGTTTCAGTAGAATCTGTGCAGTATGCTTCTGATGCTCCAGTTGTGAATGGTTACGAAGTGTTGAATCAATATTTTGACGAATTATTTGCAACTAATCCAAAGGTATTTGCCTTCGGAGAAGATGTAGGAAATATTGGAGATGTGAATCAAGGTTTTGCTGGATTACAATTAAAACATGGTGAAGATCGAATCTTTGATACAGGTATTCGTGAGCAAACCATCATGGGTCAAGCGCATGGTTTGGCGATGAGAGGCTTAAGACCTATTGCTGAAATTCAATATTTAGATTATTTAATGTATGGACTACAAACCTTATCTGATGATATTGCTACTTTACATTACAGAAGCAATGGATCACAAAGTAGTCCAGTGATTATAAGAACCAGAGGACATCGATTAGAAGGAATTTTCCATAGCGGATCTCCGATGGGAATGATCATTAATTCTTTAAGAGGTATGCATGTATGTGTGCCAAGAAATATGGTGCAAGCAGTGGGCATGTACAATACTTTATTAAGAGGCAATGATCCTGCTTTATTAATTGAATGCTTAAATGGGTATAGATTAAAAGAAAAAATGCCTTCTAATATTACGGAGTATACTATTCCTTTAGGTAAGCCAGAAATATTAAAAGAAGGAGGCGATATTACTTTGGTATCTTATGGTTCAACATTAAGAATTATACAAGACGCAGCAGAGCGATTAGAAACAATGGGAATTGATTGCGAAATTATTGATGTACAAACTTTATTGCCTTTTGATATCAATCATATGATTCTTTCTTCTTTAAAGAAAACCAGTCGTATTCTATTCATTGATGAAGATGTTCCTGGTGGTGCAAGTGCGTACATGTTCCAACAGGTTATTGAGATACAAGGTGGTTATAGATATTTGGATGTTGCTGCTAGAACCTTAAGTGCAAAAGCACACCGTCCTGCTTATGCAAGTGATGGAGATTATTTCTCTAAACCCAATACAGAAGAAGTGATTAAAGTGGTTAATGAGATGATGGCAGAGTAGATAAATTGTATCCCTCTAATCTCTGCGTTTGCTCTACGGATCCTAATCTAAATTTTACGGCAACTTTAGTTTGCTTCTGAATGTATCTTTCTGTATTACAAAAAAATCCAGTTGTCTTGGTGTAAAAATTTTCTGGCACTTTTAATGAAACACCCATGGTGTATTTGTTAAAAGACGGTGCTACAGAATCTTTTATAGAAGGAGCTAGGTTAAAAGCAAATAATATCGTTGCAAATAGTTTCATATTATCCCATATTATGGAAAACTTTATTTACATCTTCGTCTTCTTCTAAACGTTCAATTAATTTACTGATGTCCTCTGCTTGCTCATCTGATACTGGAACAGTAGTGGTAGGAATCCACTCTAATTCTGCACTAATTACAGTAAGCTTTTTTTCTTCCAAAGCTTTTTGTAAGCTTCCAAAATCTGCAAAAGCACATCTTAAGACCAATATAGGGTTTCCATTATCGTCGTTACTTTCTCCTAATTCGTCAAGGCCATGATCAATTAATTCTAATTCTAAATCATCCATCACCAAACCTTCAGGGTTTAATTTAAACACGCCCATTTTTTTGAATTGGAAACTTACGCTACCACTGTTTCCCATAGATCCACCACCTTTGTTAAAATGGCTTTTCACATTTGCAACGGTTCTTACATGGTTATCTGTGGCAGTCTCTACTAATAAAGCCACACCATGTGGTGCATATCCTTCGTATAAAATTTCTTCGTAGTTAGAAGTGTCTTTACCCATCGCTCTTTTAATAGCCGCTTCCACTCTGTCTTTGGGCATACCAGCACTTCTTGCATTCTGATAACATCTTCTTAAAGCAGGATTCGTATCTGGGTCGGGTCCGGATGCTTTTACCGCAATCACAATTTCTTTACCGATTCGAGTAAATTGTTTTGCCATACGATCAAATCTTTTGAACATCGTGGCTTTTCTTACTTCAAATATCCTTCCCATAATTTGTACATTTAAGTCAGCAAAAATAAGGCAAAAAAAATAGCCAGACAATATCGTCTGGCTATTCCTATTAAATAAGTGAGTTTATACTTTAATTTAATTTACTGTGCTTGCGGCTGTACACGAAGTACACCAATAAGCCTAAAGCCATCCATGCAAATGCTACTTTCAATGTTTGTGCGTCCAATGCAAAAATCATTGCCAAGCAAATAATAGCACCTAAAACTGGAACCAATGGAACCAATGGTGTTTTGAATGGTCTTTCCATTTCTGGTGATTTTACTCTTAAGATCCACACTCCAGCACTTACTAATACAAAGGCAAATAAGGTACCAAATGAAGTTAAATCACCTGCTACGCTACCTGGCACAAATGCCGCGAATGCACCTACAAATACAAACAAGATCCAGTTAGATTTGTAAGGCGTTCTATACTTAGGATGTAAATCAGAGAATACTTTTGGTAACAAACCGTCATTCGCCATAGAGAAGAATACGCGTGATTGACCCATTAACATCACTAAGATTACAGAAGAGAAACCGGCTAAGATAGCAACAGTTACTGCAGTCGCTAACCAACCATACCCTGTCATATACGTAGAAATAGCATATGCCACAGAAGCTTCACGACCTTTTAAAGGATCCACAAAGTCTTTCCAGTTAGCAACACCAGTTAATACGTGTCCGAATAAAATGTATAAAATAGTACATACTACTAAAGATCCTAAAATACCGATAGGCATATCTCTTTTTGGATTCTTTGCCTCTTGAGCTGCAGTAGATACCGCGTCAAATCCGATGAATGCAAAGAATACAATTGCTGCACCACCTAATACACCGCCCCATCCGTGCTTAAATACGCCTGAGTAATCAGCAATTACTTTTCCAGAAGCATCTGTTACAGGTGCTTGATCTGCAGGAATTAAATAAGGTGTATGGTTAGCAGGATTGATAAACTTCCATCCAATAAAGATGAATAATAATACAATCGCTACTTTAATAAATACAATAATTGCGTTTACAATAGCAGATTCTTGCGTTCCTTTAATCAACAATAAAGTCAATAATAAAAGGATCACTAAAGCAGGTGCATTCATGATACCATGATGAACAACTCCCGCTGCATCTGTTACAGATTCAAATGGAGAGTGGCTCCATTCATATGGGATGCTTCCTCCCAGCAGCTTGTTTAAATATTCACTCCAAGCAATAGATACTGTTGCAGCACCCAAAGCATATTCCATAATTAAAGCCCAACCAATAATCCATGCAACGGTTTCGCCCATGGTTACATATGAATAAGCATAAGCGCTACCAGAGATAGGAATCATGGCAGCAAACTCTGCATAACATAAGCCAGCAAAAGCACAACCTATAGCAGCTACGATAAATGAAATAGTTACAGCAGGTCCAGCAGCTTGACCAGCAGCAGCAGCAGTTCTTACAAACAAGCCAGCGCCAATAATTGCACCCACGCCCAATGCAATCAAATTACCTGCACCTAAAGTACGTTTAAGTCCCTTGCCTCCATCTTCTGCTTGAGCAAGCATAGCAGACAAATCCTTTTTTCTAAATAAACTCATAATGTTTGGTTTGATTTTAAATCAATTTATGTCGAAAAATAGCACTTTTTTCGCAAAATAGCCCGCCTTTTTTATGAAAATCTAGTCTTATATTGCATCACTAACAGACCTATGAAAAAATCGAATCAACTCACCCTGTATATTGTAATTGCCATGGTAGCCGGAGCTATTTTGGGATACTATATACACGAGACACAATCCCCAGCAAGTATTGATACCCTTTCTAAGAATTTAAAGTTATTGACCACTATCTTTTTAAGATTGGTACAAATGATTATTGCTCCATTGGTATTTACGACTTTGGTAGTGGGTATTGCTAAATTAGGAGATATCAAAACAGTGGGTAGGGTTGGAGGCAAAGCATTGCTTTGGTTTATAACTGCCTCTTTAATGAGTTTGTTGATTGGTTTGGTGTTGGTGAATTTATTCAAACCAGGAGAAGGCATTGCCTTGTCTAATGTAGATACTTCTGGTGCTGCAGAATTAATGGGGAAGACGCAATCATTTAGCTTGATCAATTTTGTGGAGCATGTGTTTCCAAAAAGTATGATTGAAGCCATGGCGACGAATGAAATTTTACAAATTGTTATTTTCAGTATATTTTTTGGCGTAGCAGCTGCTGCGATGGGAGATCACGCAAAAGGATTGATCAAAGCATTTGATACCATTGCGCACATCATTTTAAAAATGGTTGGGTATGTGATGAATTTTGCACCACTGGGTGTATTTGGTGCTATTGCAGCGGTAATTGCAACAAAGGGATTAACTGTATTTGTATTTTATGGAAAATACTTATTGTATTTCTTAGCTGGTATAGGGGTGTTGTGGATTGTATTATTAGGTGTTGGATTCATCATTTTAGGAAAGAGGGTTCCTTCTTTGTTAAAACATATTTCTAGCCCATTAGTAATTGCTTTTAGTACAACTAGTAGCGAAGCGGTATTCCCAAAATTAACAGAAGAGCTGGAGCGTTTTGGTTGTAAGGATAAAATTGTTTCTTTCATTCTGCCTTTAGGATACTCTTTTAATTTAGATGGCAGTATGATGTATATGACTTTTGCTAGTTTAGCCATTGCACAAGCATACGGCATTCATTTAGATATGGGCACTCAATTAACCATGTTATTGGTATTGATGTTAACCAGTAAGGGAATTGCAGGTGTACCAAGAGCATCTTTAGTAGTGGTTACTGCAACTTGTGCGATGTTCAATATTCCTCCAGAAGGAATTGCACTCATTTTGCCAATTGATCATTTTTGCGATATGTTCAGAACTGCTACCAATGTATTGGGCAATAGTTTAGCTACTACCGTTGTAAGTAAATGGGAAGGATCATTAGAATCACCGCAACAGTCATAAATTATTTTCATGTTTACATTATTAGAAGTATTTCACTGGAGTCAATTATTACAACCGCAATTTTATATTGAACATGGTGGTCTGTGGTTAATTTTATTTGTAGTATTTGCAGAGACTGGATTATTTGCGGGCTTTTTCTTACCCGGAGATAGTTTATTATTTGTTGCAGGAATTTATGCTGGTCCATTAGCAGCTGAAGTCATTCCATCTTCCAATGAGTGGATTAATTTATTGGTGCTTACTGCTTTGATTTCTGTTGCAGGTATATTAGGTAATTATGTAGGATATACTTTTGGTAAAAAAGTAGGACCCACTATGTTTGACTGGAAAGAGAATTTATTTTTCAAAAAGAAATATTTAATTCAAGCACAAGAGTTTTACGACAAGCATGGTGGACGTGCTATCATTATTGCACGTTTCATTCCCATTGTAAGAACCTTTGCGCCAATCGTAGCGGGCATTGTGAATATGGACAAACAAAAATTCATGTACAATAATGTAGTTGGATGTATTTTATGGGTGACCAGCATGATTTTTGGCGGACATTTTTTACAAACTTGGATATTGGAACATTTTCAGTTTGATTTGAAAAAGCATTTAGAAGTAATTGTATTAGGCATAGTTTTTATTACTACAGCTCCTGTTATATTTAAAGTGATTACCCACCGTTCTAAAAAAGCGTAAGATGAATCAACACAAACAAATTGGACTTTGGTCTCTGCCAGTATTAGTAGCCGCTTTAGGTTATTTTGTGGATGTATATGATTTGTTGTTGTTTACCATTGTAAGACAACCCAGTGTTTTAGCAGTGGGATCTACACTAGAGACAATTATTGTAGATAGTGCGCATATCATCAACTGGCAAATGTCAGGTTTATTGATTGGTGGAATTCTTTGGGGAATTATTGGAGATAAGAAGGGTAGATTAAAAGTATTGTTTGGCTCCATCTTATTGTATTCAGTTGCTAATATCCTTACTTCATTTGTTCAAACAGTAGACCAATATGCTTATTGCAGATTTGTAGGTGGAATTGGTTTGGCAGGAGAGTTAGGGGCAGGTATAACATTGGTATCTGAAATGTTACCCAAGCATAAAAGAGGTATTGGTACTTCTATGGTAGCTGGAATAGGTTTGTTTGGCGCGGTGTTTGCTTATTTTACTTTTCAGTATACCAAAGATTGGAGATTGTGTTACCAGATAGGTGGAGGTTTAGGCGTGTTCTTATTAATACTAAGAGTTAAAGTTGCAGAATCTTTTATGTTTGAATCTGCAAAGCTGGAGAATATTCAAAAGGGTAATTTTTTCATGTTCTTGAATAATAAAAAGAGATTTTCAAAATATATCAAAGCTATTTTAATTGGTTTACCCACTTGGTTTGTGATTGGTGTTTTGGTGAATTATAGTAACAAGTTTGCTACAGCTAATTATGGAGAAAATTTAATTGACTCTGGAAGGTCTGTGATGTTTGCTTATGTGGGTATTGCTACAGGAGATTTAATCATTGGTTATGTGAGTCAGTATTTTAAAAGTAGAAAAAAAGCCTTGTTGTTATTTTACCTATTGAATATTGTAGGAATGGTTTTATTCTTCAGTGCATTGAATGATTCTGATGATCGTATGTATGCCATCTGCGGATTCTTAGGATTTAGCACTGGTTACTGGGCTATCTTTAACCAAATGGCTGCAGAGCAATTTGGTACCAACTTAAGAGCTACAGCTGCAACGACTATTCCAAATATGGTGAGAGGGGCGTTGCCATTAATCAACTTATTGTTTTTAGATATCTTACAAAAAAGCTTGGGATGGAGCATCATTCAAAGCGGCATTTTTACAGGGGCCATTGTAATGGGTATTACTTTAATTGCCTTTGTATTTACAGAAGAAACATATCATAAAGATTTAGATTATTTGGAGCATGATAATCCATTGCCCTAATTTAAACGATCAGCTTAGTCAATGATGCGCCTTCTAATTATAAGACTTTCCTCCATTGGGGATATCATTTTTACCTCAGCTGCTATTCGTTGTGCTAAGGAGCAAATCCCTGGTGTTGAAATTCATTTTTTAACTAAGAAATCTTTAAAGGCTGTTACCGAGGCCAATCCATACATTGATCATTTTCATTATCATGACAATAATTTAGCAGCAACCATTGCTTCATTGAAGGCGGCTAATATAGATATGGTTATTGATCTGCATCATAATTTTAGAACCTTCCGAATTAAAAAAGCTTTAGGTGTAACAACCTATACCTACAAAAAACTATCCCTACAAAAATGGATACTTACCAGATTTGGCATTAATCTATTGCCCGATACGCATATTGTAGAGAGAAGTTTAGATCCTTTAAAAATATTGGGTGTGCAAAACGATGGGAAGGGGATGGATTATTTTGTGCCAGCTAATGTAAGTTTAAAGGCAAATGATATACCCACTTCGCATCAGGCTGGATATATTGCTTTAGTGATCGGCGCCTCTTATGCAACTAAGAGAATGCCAGTTGAGCAATTACAACAATTGTGTTCTCTAATTCCTGTGCCCATTATTTTAATTGGAGGTAAAGAAGATCAACCATCTGGTGAAGAAGTTGCCCATACCGACCCAATCAAAATTTACAATGGCTGTGGTAAATTTAATTTACATGAATCTGCTTTATTGGTAAAGGGGGCAAGAATGGTTATTTCTAATGACACTGGTTTTTTACATGTTGCCTGTGCTTTTCATAAAAAGACGATTGCTATTTGGGGCGCTACTACGCCTTTATTACAAGTAGGTCCATATTATGCTGCATCAGATTTGCAGAATGGTCAAGAAATGTATTTTAATGCCATGGTACCTAATTTGCCCTGCCAACCCTGTTCCAAATATGGCACTAAAAAATGTCCTCAAGGACATTTTGCTTGTATGAAAAAACATGATCTACATTTTATTGCACAAAAAGCGATGCAATATTATCAATAAAAAAAGAGCCTCCATTTGGAGGCTCTTTTTTTATTCAATGAGTCCACTGTGTGAGACTCATTGGGGAATTTTATAATGTTTTTAAAACATCGTTCATACTTCTCACTGCATCTGCACTCTTGTTGAATGCTGCTTGTTCGTCAGCAGATAAATCCATTTCAACAATTTGCTCCCAGCCATTCTTTCCAATCACTACAGGAACGCCTAAGCAGATATCATTTTGGCCATATTCGCCATTCAAGCTTACGCAACATGTAAATAATTTTTTCTCGTCACGTACAATGCTTTCAACCAATGCAGCTCCCGCAGCACCTGGTGCATACCAAGCTGAAGTACCTAATAACTTTGTTAAAGTTGCACCACCCACCATTGTATCAGCAATGATTTTTTCTTGTTGCTCAGCATTCAAGAACTTTGTTACTGGAATACTATTCCATGTAGCATGCTTGATCAAAGGGATCATCGTTGTATCACCATGTCCACCTACTACCAATGCATTTAAATCTGCAGGGCTACAGTTTAATGTGGTGCTTAATTGATATTTGAAACGAGCGCTATCTAAAGTACCACCCATTCCAATAATTCTATGCTTTGGTAAACCAGTAGATTGCAATGCTAAGTAAGTCATTGTATCCATTGGGTTACTAATTACTATTATAATCGCATTTGGAGAATGCTTTAATAAATTTTCACAAACACCTTTTACAATACCAGCATTGGTGCCAATTAACTCTTCTCTTGTCATACCTGGCTTACGAGGTAAACCTGAAGTAATCACCACTACATCAGAATTAGCAGTTTTAGAATAATCGTTTGTGCTACCAGAAATTCTAGTATCAAAACCAAGTAATGCAGCAGTTTGCATCATATCTTGTGCCTTACCTTCCGCAAAACCTTCTTTGATGTCTAATAAAACTAATTCACTAGCTAATTCTTTACGTGCAATATTGTCTGCACATGTTGCACCAACTGCACCTGCTCCAACTACTGTAATTTTCATAAGATATATATTTTTTTAAGAGGATGATTTTACGGGGCAAAGTTAGTTATTTACTATCTATATTTTTAAGTAATTCAAATACTTCTGCACCTTTTTCATATATTTTTTTCAACTTATTATTCTCATAAATCGCCACAAAAGGGGTCATGGTTGGTCTGAAAAAGCTTGGTAGCATAAATTCAGGGTCTCTACCAATGATGATATTTGGTTTTCCAATCATATTGTACTTTTCTGCAAATTTTTTGATGGATGGCATGTCTTTATAGCTATCCCAAATCATCAATACATTTTTAAATTTATCTGCATACTTGTTAATTTCAGCAGCCTCATGTTCACAATGGGGACAATCAGGGCTGAAAATGATGATCATTTGGTATTTGTATTTAGGTAAATTTTTATTGGTAATCTCTTTACCTCCTACAGAGGTAATTTTAAAGTAGGGTAAATTTTTATCTTTTTGATAAGGAGCGTAAGGATCGGTTTGAGCTGAAACGTTCAAAACAACAATGCTACATAATAGGGCTAATAAGTATTTCATAGGTTTGGTTTTTTAATGTTTAATTTTTTCGTCCTCCATCATTCTCATGGCTTTGGCGTCTTGTAAAAATTCTGATGCAAATATAAATTTATTGAGTAATTCGTTTTTACTGTAAATAATATCTTTATTGGAGCCTTCCCATTCTTTTTTACCTTGATGTAAATACAAGATATAATTACCAATTTCCATCACACTATTCATGTCATGCGATACCACAATGGTAGTAATATTGTATTCTTTGGTTAACTCTTCAATCAATTTATCAATCACCATAGAGGTTTGAGGATCTAGGCCAGAATTGGGCTCGTCACAAAAAAGGTATTTAGGCTCCATTACCACGGCTCTAGCGAGTGCAACTCTTTTTTTCATCCCACCACTAAGCTCAGCAGGGTATTTGCTGTTAACACCTTCCAAATTTACTCTTGCCAAAATACTATTTACTTTATCTAGCTTTTCTTTTGGATCCAACTTTGAAAACATATCCAATGGAAATCTTACATTTTCTTCTACTGTCAAAGAATCAAACAAGGCATTTCCTTGAAATAACATACCTATACTATTTCTTAAATCTTTTCTGTCTTCTTTGGTCATGCTGCTCAAAGCCTTTCCATCAAATAGCACTTCGCCTTGATCGGCTTGAATTAAATCCACAATACATTTAGTCAATACTGTTTTGCCACTCCCACTAGCACCAATAATTAAATTACACATACCAGGTTTAAATTGCGCACTAATATCATCTAAGATCAGCTTAGTGTCAAATTGTTTACTAATATGTTTAATCTCTATCATGCTATTTTGTTAAAGGTACTTGCAAGTGTAATAAGTCTTCGAAGCTATCTCTTCTGCTAATTAGTTTTGCAACTCCATTTTCAACCAAGACTTGTGCAGGCTTATATCTTGCATTATAATTGCTGGCCATTTCATAACCATAGGCACCTGCATTATAAAAAATTAAAAAATCTCCTTCTTCAATGGTTGGTATGGGTCGGTCCCAAGCAAAAGTATCTGTCTCGCAAATATTCCCCACCACTGCATATTCTTGTAAAGGTTTCTCTGGGTGACTTAAATTATCAATATAGTGATAAGCATCATAAAACATCGGTCTAATCAAATGATTCAAACCTGTATCCAAGCCGGCAAACTGTATATCGCCTGATTGTTTCATTACATTCACAGTGGCAATAAAGTATCCTGCTTCACTCACAATATATTTACCTGGTTCAAACCAAGCAGTGAATGTTCTTCCATATTGTTCAGATAATTTTGCTATTACTTTATTTACCTCTGCGCCTAATAATGCCATATCAGTTCCTTTCTCTTCTGGTTGATAAGGCACTTTAAATCCACCGCCAAAATCCAATACAGTCACTGTTGGAAAATGTGCAAGTAATTGTTCAAACACATCAGCAGATTGCAAAAACACTTTTACATCTTTAATTTCACTGCCAGTATGTATATGCAAAGTAGAAATTTGGATATTGTATTTTGCTTGAATGGCTTTTAAAGCAGCTAATTCAGATACTGGTATACCAAATTTACTTTTATCATGACCTGTAGCAATTTTTAAATTACCACCTGCCATAATATTGGGTCTTACGCGAACGCCTACTGGATAACTGTTTCCAAACTTTGCTCCAAATTTTTCCAAATTGGATAAGCTATCAATATTTACATAAATGCCTAAACTAACTGCTTCGCATATTTCTTCGAAGCTAACACTGTTACTCGTGTATAAAACTTGATTTGGTGCAAAGCCAACATGCAAAGCTAATTTAGCTTCATTGATAGAGCTACAATCTATATTGCCACCAGCTCTTTTAACTACGTCTAAAATATGAATATTGGTTAAAGCCTTACATGCATAAAATATGCGTGTGGTCTTGGAATCGAAATGATTAAATAAGTCTTGATATTGCTGCGCAATTTTTTCGGCATGATACACATACAAGGGTGTACCATAGTTTGTTGCAGCTTGTTTTAATAGGTCGTAGGATAAACTTGCATTCATACTACGAAGATACAATTTATGCCTCTTCTTCAGGTAAATTTGGGGTCTCTTCTTGGTCGCGTGCTTCTTGGTTTGCATCTGCGATTTGCTCAAAAACGCTGTTGTCGGTAAAGTCTTCAGGTTTGATCACCGTAGCTTCTACAATTTGGTCCGCCAATACTTCTCTGATTTTTGGTAAATCATCTGTTGAGTTGATGCCAAAATAATCCATAAAGTTTTTGGAAGTGCCATAAACCAATGGCTTACCAGGTAAATGCTCGTTACGGCCACTGATCACAATCAATTCTTTCTCCAATAATTTTTGGATAGAGTAATCACTGTTCACCCCTCTGATAGCTTCTACTTCTCCTTTGGTTATAGGTTGTTTATAAGCAATAATAGCTAAAGACTCTAAAGCAGCATTGGACAGACGCTTTAAGAATTTATCGCCATTTAATTGAGCAATGGTTGCATGAAAAGAGGGCTTGGTTAAAAACTGCCAGCCTCCACCACTTTGTTTTAATTCAAATGGATAAAATTCAGTTGCATATTTCTCTTGAATACCATTTAAGGCAGATTCTACCTGATCTAAAGTAATACGCTCTTCTAAAAATCCAAAAGCATTATTAATTAATTCAGTGATATCATTTGCGTTTAAAGCTTTATCACTAGCGAAGATCAAGGCTTCAATATGAGGAATAATTTGACTGATTTCCATATGGGTATTGCTTATCCGTTTAATGCAGCTGCACCACTTACGATCTCAGTTAACTCAGTCGTAATAGCCGCTTGTCTTGCACGGTTGTAAGATATTTTCAATGATTTTAATAATTCGTTTGCGTTCTCACTTGCCTTATCCATCGCAGTCATTCTTGCGCCATGCTCACTTGCATTCGCATCTAATACTGCTTTAAATAATTGTGTATTTAAGATCTTAGGCATTAATTCATTTACTAAAACAGTCTTCTCTGGCTCAAAGATAAAATCTACTTTTTTCTTATTTGCAGCAGCACTGATTTTTGGAATTGGTAAGAAAGGTTCTGCCTTGAATTCTTGGGTTGCAGCGTTTTTGAATTCGCTGTATATAATTTCAATAGCATCAAATTCTTTATTCGCAAAAGCATTCATTGCAGCTTTAGCAGCTACTTGAACGTTTTCAAATTTTAGGTCTAAGAAAATATCTTTATACTCGGCATTGGTATCGTATCCAGATTTACTTAAGCTCTCGTATCCTTTTTTACCAATATTCCAGATGGTGATTTTTTGAGTAGGGTATTTATCCGAGATAGTTGCTTTGGCTAATTTCACCACATTGGCATTGTATCCTCCACATAAACCACGGTCAGAAGTAATTACAATCAATAAAACATTGTTCACTGGACGGGTCTCGGCAAGGGCCAAATTGATATCTCCCTCCAAGCTTCCCACAATATTGCTCAACATGTCTTGTAACTTGTTGGCGTAGGGTCTCATTTGAGTGATGGCGTCTTGTGCACGACGTAATTTAGCAGCACTTACCATTTTCATGGCTTTAGTGATCTGTTGGGTACCCTGGGTACTTTTTATCCTATTTCTTACTTCTTTTAATTGTCCAGCCATATCTGTGTTTTATAAGCGAGCAAAGGTATAATTTTTTCGTCCATTTTCCACTTTTAAGGGGCTACAAGTTAATTTTTATATAGATAGGGCCCGAAAATGGCCAAACTGCCCTCAAATGCTTACCTTTAAGGCCCTCAAAACAGGTCAAAAACAGAGCAGTATATGTTGCAAATTATCAATAAACTATTCGGCGGTTCAAAAAGTGAGAAAGACGTTAAGAAAGTTCAACACTTAGTGGGTGTAATCAATGGGCACTTTGAGTCTTATAAATCCCTCAGCAATGATGCATTAAGAAATAAGACAAACGATTTTAAAGAGCGCATTAAAAATCATGTAGCAGGTATCGATGAGCAAATTGCTGCGGAACAAGCTAAAGCAGATGCTTTACCCTTGAGCGATTTGATGGGTCGTGATGCAATTTATCAGAACATAGATACATTAGGAAAAGATAGAAACCAATCTTTGGAAACTATTTTATGGGAAATTTTACCTGAAGCGTTTGCTGTGGTTAAAGAAGCTGCAAGAAGATTTACTGAAAATGAAGAGTTGGTAGCCACTGCAACAGAATTGGATAAAACTTTTTCTGTAAAAAAAGAATATGTTACTATCAAAGGAGATCAATCAGTTTTTCAAACAACATGGAAGGCGGCAGGTACCCCAGTGACTTGGAATATGGTGCACTATGATGTGCAGTTGATTGGTGGTATTACTTTACATCAGGGTAAGATTGCAGAGATGTCAACGGGTGAAGGTAAAACATTGGTATCTACCTTACCGGCATACTTGAATGCATTGGCTGGACAAGGAGTACATGTGGTAACAGTGAACGACTACTTGGCAAAAAGAGATAGTGAATGGAATGGTACTTTGTTTGAGTGGTTAGGGTTAACAGTAGATTGTATCGACAAGCATCAACCTAATTCTGAAGAAAGAAGAAATGCATATAGAGCAGATATTACTTATGGTACCAACAACGAATTTGGTTTTGATTATTTGAGAGATAATATGGTGCACACCCCAGAAGAAATGGTGCAAAGAAAACATCATTTCGCCATGGTGGATGAGGTGGATAGTGTTTTGATTGATGATGCGCGTACCCCCTTGATTATTTCTGGTCCTATTGGACACAAAACAGGTGAGCAACAATTTTTTGATTTAAAACCAAGAATCGAAAAATTAGTTGAAGCACAAAAGAAAGCAACCAGCCAATTTTTAATTGAAGCCAAAAAGAAAATTACAGAAGGCAATGATAATCCTGAAGATGGTGGATTGGCTTTGTATAGAGCATTTAGAGGTTTGCCAAAGAACAGTGCTTTAATCAAATATTTAAGTGAGCCAGGCATCAGAGTAAAATTGCAAAAGGCAGAAAATTATTTCTTAGCAGATCAGCAAAGAGAAATGCCATTGGTGGATGAAGAATTATTCTTCCACATTGACGAAAAAAATAATTCAGTAGAATTAACCGATAAAGGTTTGCATTTAATCACGGGGGCAGGAGAAGATCCTAATTTCTTCTTATTGCCAGATATCAGTGTTGCATTAAATGCCATTGATACAAGTGCTTCTTTAACTGCAGAAGAAAAATTAGCACAGAAAGAAACCATCATTAGCGATTATAGCATTAAGGCAGATCGTATACATACAGTCAATCAATTATTGAAAGCCTATACTTTGTTTGATAAAGATGTAGAGTATGTGGTGATTGAAGGACAAGTAAAAATTGTAGATGAGCAAACGGGTCGTATCATGGAAGGCCGTCGTTACTCAGATGGTTTACATCAGGCCATTGAAGCAAAAGAAAATGTAAAGATCGAGGCTGCTACACAAACTTATGCAACCATCACTTTACAAAACTTCTTTAGAATGTACCACAAGCTTTGTGGTATGACGGGTACTGCAGAAACAGAAGCAGCAGAGTTTTGGAGTATTTATAAATTGGATGTGGTATCTATCCCTACCAATATTCCTGCTGTAAGAATAGATGAGCAAGACATGGTATTCAAAACCAAGCGTGAGAAATACGGCGCGGTGATTGAAGCTATTCAAACTTTAAGAGATCAAGGTCGTCCAGTACTAGTAGGTACAACTTCTGTAGAAGTGAGTGAATTATTGAGTAGAATGTTGCGTCAGCAAAATATTCCACACAATGTATTGAACGCAAAGCAACATGCAAGAGAAGCGCAGGTAGTTGCAGAAGCAGGTTTAACAGGTGCAGTAACTATTGCTACCAACATGGCAGGTAGAGGTACGGATATTAAATTAAGCCCAGAAGTAAAAGCTGCTGGTGGTTTAGCGATATTGGGTACAGAGCGTCATGAGTCTCGTCGTGTAGACAGACAGTTAAGAGGTAGAGCAGGTAGACAAGGTGATCCAGGTTCTTCTCAATTCTTTGTTTCTTTAGAAGATGATTTAATGAGAATGTTTGGTAGCGAAAGAATTGCCAAAGTAATGGACTTTGCTGGATACAAAGAAGGCGAAGTGATTCAACATAGTATGATCACCAAATCTATTGAGCGAGCACAAAAGAAAGTAGAAGAAAATAATTTTGGTGTAAGAAAGCGTTTGTTAGAATACGATGATGTGATGAACAAACAAAGAGCGGTGATTTACAAGAAGAGAAGTCATGCATTGTTTGGAGAGCGTTTGGCATTGGATATTGACAATGCTTTTTATCAAGTAATTGAGGGAATGGTATTGGGACATAAATCAGCGAACGATTATGAAAATTTCAAATTGGATTTAATTGTTCAAGTTGGATTGGATACCAAGATTACTGCAGAAGCGTTCAATAAAACCAATGACAATGCTTTAGTAGAAGCAGTGTATCAAGAAGCCATTGCACATTACGAATACAAGAAAAAAGAAATGATGCAGGATAGTATTCCTGTATTTAAAAATATTCGATTAACGCAGGGTAGTCATATCGAAAATGTGATTGTACCAGTGAGCGATCATAAAACAGTATTTAGTGTTTTAGTAAACTTAGACAAGAATATCAATAGCTCGGGACAAGCATTGTCAATGCAAGCAGAGAAATCTATTGCATTAAGTTTAATTGATGATGCATGGAAAGAACATTTAAGGGCAATGGACGATTTGAAACAATCTGTTCAAACAGCCACATACGAACAAAAAGATCCTTTGGTAATTTATAAGATGGAAGCTTTTGAGATGTTCCGAAAAATGGATTTATCTATTAATCATAGTTTGGTGCAGTTCTTATGTCATGCACATATTCATATAGATGGAGGTAATGTTAGAGAAGGTAAGCAACAAAAAACAGACTTAAGTAAATTGAGTGCGAATAGAAATGAAGATGCACCTACTGGCCCAACTTATAATGATCCATCAGAAGTAAAACAAGCGCCTGTTCAAGTGGGTCCAAAGATTGGACGTAACGACCCTTGTCCTTGTGGAAGCGGAAAAAAATTCAAAGCTTGTCACGGAAAAGACGCAGTATAAATTATTATTAAATGTTAGCAGTTCATCAATATATAGATCACACTATTTTAAAACCTACTTGTTTAGTAGCGGATATTCAAAAATTATGTGATGAGGCAAAGCAATATCAATTTGCAGCAGTATGTGTACCACCAAATTTTGTGAAGCTAGCAAAAGAGTTAGTGAATGGAACTGCAGTACAAGTAGCCACTGTGATTGGTTTTCCTTTTGGATATTGTGCCACAGAAGCCAAGATTGCTGAAATAATATTAGCAATGGTGGATGGTGCAGATGAATTAGATGTGGTAGCCAATATTTCTGCAATTAAAAACGGAGATTGGATGGCTATTGCAGATGAAATCAATCATATCATGCCCATCGTAAGATCAAAGGGTAAGAAAATAAAAGTGATTATTGAATCTGGGGTATTAACCGATGAAGAAATTATTAAGTGTTGTGATATTTATGGAGTAGCAGGCATTGATTATTTAAAAACTTCTACAGGGTATGCAGAAAAAGGAGCTTCTGTGGAAGCGGTTCAATTATTTAGAAAGCATTTGCCAGATGCAGTGCAGATCAAAGCCTCTGGTGGAATTAGAGATTATGCAACTGCTAAGCAAATGATCGACGCGGGTGCAACAAGAATTGGTTGTAGTGCTGGAGTAGCTATTGTAACGGGCGCACAAATGGCAGATAGTAAATCAAATTATTAATGGTCGAAATTAATTAGTTGGATTATGTTACTAGAAAAAATCAAATCATTAGCAGCGCAATCTGCAGCTGACAATATTCAGATCAGAAGACATTTACATGCGCATCCTGAATTAAGCTATCAAGAATTTGAAACTTGTAAATATGTACAAGCACAATTAAAAGCCATTGGTATTCCCTTTACAGTGATTGCAACAACAGGGGTATTAGGAATTATTGAAGGAAAAAATCCAACGAAGAGAGTGATTGCACTTCGTGCAGATATGGACGCATTACCTATTGTAGAAGAAAACAATATTGAATATAAATCCACCAAGGATGGAGTAATGCACGCATGTGGTCATGATGTACATACTACCATATTGTTAGGTGCTGCAAAAATATTATGGTCATTAAGAGAAGAGTTTGAAGGCACTATAAAATTATTGTTTCAACCGGGTGAAGAAAAAAATCCAGGTGGCGCAAGTTATATGATTAGAGATGGGGCTTTACAAAATCCTGCACCACAAGGTATTGTTGGATTACATGTGCATCCAGGACTAGCCTATGGAAAATTAAGTTTTAGAAAAGGAAGAGTGATGGCAAGTGCAGATGAATTGTATGTAAGTATCAAAGGTCCAGGTGGTCATGCAGCTACACCACATCAAACAGTGGATACTATTTTAGTAGCAGCTCAATTAATTACTAGTTTACAATCTATTATTTCAAGAAATAGAAATCCTCAAAATCCATCTGTATTATCTATCTGTTCAATTCAAGGTGGACATACTACTAATGTCATTCCAAGTGAAGTGAAATTAATGGGTACGTTTAGAGCCATGGATGAGGAGTGGCGTTTTGAAGCACACAAACTAATGGTACAACAAGCACAAGGTATTGCCATTGCGACTGGTGCAGAAATTGATTTCAAAGTTGATGTAGGATATCCAACTGTTGACAACGAACCAAAAATTACTGAAGCTGCTTGGAGATTAGCAGATCAATATATGGGTGCCGAAAATGTAGAAGAAACGGAAAAAAGAATGGGCGCTGAAGATTTTGGTTACTATTCTCAAGTGATTCCAGGTTGCTTTTTTAGACTAGGCGTTCGCAACGAAGAGCAAGGCATCATTCATAATGTACATACACCTCATTTTAATATAGACGAGCGCGCTATTGCCCACGGCGTAGGCATGATGGCTTGGTTAGGGGTAAGTTTGGAGGCATAAATACCCCCCAATTAGCCAATTCTAGGAATTTTGTAGCTTTGTATACTATATAAACTAACATTTGTTATAAATCAATTGCATGTCAGATAAAACCATCAAAGATAATTTAAGAAGAGAGCAAGCTTTGGAATACCATGCTAGTGGTAGACCAGGTAAGATTGAAGTGATTCCAACCAAAGAAGCAAAAACCCAAAAAGATCTTTCATTGGCTTATAGTCCTGGGGTAGCTATCCCATGTACTGAGATTAAGAATAATCCAGCTGATGTATATAAATATACTGCAAAAGGAAACTTAGTAGGGGTGATCACCAATGGAACAGCAGTATTGGGTTTAGGAAATATTGGTGCTGAAGCAAGTAAGCCAGTCATGGAAGGGAAGGCGGTCTTGTTTAAAATCTTTGCAGACATTGATGTATTTGATATTGAGATCAACGAAACCGATCCAGATAAATTTGTTGAGATTGTAAAATCATTAGGCCCCACTTTTGGTGGTATTAATTTGGAAGATATCAAAGCGCCTGAATGTTTTTATATAGAGAAGCGTTTAAGAGAAGAGATGAATATTCCGGTAATGCATGATGACCAACACGGAACTGCTATTATTAGTAGTGCTGCTTTGTTGAATGCGTTGGAATTACAAAAGAAAAAAATTGAGAAAACGAAATTTGTTGTGAATGGCGCAGGGGCTGCTGCAATGGCTTGTATTAAGTTGTATGTAGCATTGGGTGCTCGTTACGAGAATTTTATTTTGTTTGATAAGGATGGTGTATTACATACCGAAAGAACAGATTTAGGAGAAGATAGAAAACCATTTGCGATTAAGCAATCTAATATGACATTAGAACAAGCGATGAAATCAGCAGATGTGTTTTTAGGTTTAAGCGTGGGTAATGTAGTGAGCAAAGAAATGATTGCTTCCATGCCAAAAAATCCTATCGTGTTTGCATTAGCAAATCCAGATCCAGAAATTAGTTATGAAGATGCGACCAGTGTAAGAAAAGATATTATCATGGCAACTGGTAGAACTGATTATCCCAATCAAGTAAATAATGTATTGGGATTCCCTTACATCTTTAGAGGTGCATTAGATGTAAGAGCTTCTGCCATTAACGAAGCAATGAAATTAGCTGCAGTAAAAGCTTTAGCAGAATTAGCTAAAACAGCAGTACCTGATTTAGTGAATATGGCCTATAATCAAAGTAATATGGCTTTTGGTCCTGAATATATTATACCCAAACCATTGGATCCAAGATTGTTAAGCACTGTAGCTCCAGCAGTAGCCAAAGCGGCAGTAGAAAGCGGAGTTGCGCAAATACAAATACCTAATTGGGATGCTTATGTATTACAATTGAACAAGCGTTTAGGTTTGGATAACCAAATGATGCGTTTAATTAGTAACAAAGCAAGAAGAGATCCTAAGCGTGTGGTATTTGCAGATGCAGAGAATACAAAAATATTAAAAGCGGCGAGTATTGTTTATGATGATGGAATTGCATATCCAATTTTATTGGGTAACGAAACCAGAATTAGAAATATCGCAGAGAAAAACAATATCGATATCACCGACTTACCTATCATTGATGTGAGAAGTGATGAGATGGAAGCCAAGCGTGAATTCTTTGGTTCTTTATTGTTTCAGAAAAGACAGCGTAAGGGAATCAATAAATATGAGAGCTTGAAATTAATGCGTACACAAAATTATTTCGGTGCCATGATGGTAGAAACAGGTGAGGCTGATTCTATGTTGTCTGGTTTAACTAGAAATTACGCAGATGGAATAAAGCCTGCATTACAAATTATTGGAGTTGACGAGGGCGTGAAGAAGATAGCAGGTATGTATATCTTATTAACCAAGAAAGGTCCATTGTTTTTGGCAGATACAACCGTGAATGTGAGCCCCACTGCAGAAGAATTGGCGGATATCACTTTACTAGTAGCTAAAGAAGTGAGAAACTTTAATATGGAACCAAGGGTAGCTATGTTAAGCTATTCTAATTTTGGAAGTTCAGATACTCCTGAAGCAAGATTGGTAGCAGAAGCTACTAGAATTGTGAAGCAAAGAAATCCTTCTTTAATCGTAGATGGAGAAATGCAAGGTATGTTGGCTTTCAATAATGATATCTTAAAAGAAAATTATCCATTCAGTGAATTAGTAGATGCAGATGTGAATGTTTTGATCTTCCCTAATCTTACTGCAGGTAATATTGCGTATCATTTATTAAAAGAGATAGGTGGTATTGATGTTATTGGGCCTGTATTATTAGGTATGAAGAAGCCAGTGAATGTATTACAATTAGGTTCTAGTGTTAG
Organism: Chitinophagaceae bacterium; assembly: GCA_017856545.1. Lineage (GTDB taxonomy): Bacteria > Bacteroidota > Bacteroidia > Chitinophagales > Chitinophagaceae > Sediminibacterium. The sequence continues at coordinate 6,257 of JAFMEV010000008.1, read as the reverse complement.
AAATATTATCAATATGGCCACAGTAGCCGTGGTAGATGCACAATTAAAAACTAGAATAGATACAGAAGCAGAAGTGCAAAGAACTAGCTGGTGGAAGCGAATGAAGAAGCGTAAGAAGTAGAAAAGTCTTAACTTTATAGTATGGATTTTCTAACGCATTTTGGTAAATACCTTTTAATGTTAAAAGGGATGTTCTCTAAAACAGACAATGGAATGATGTTTTGGAAAGAGTACATCAGACAATGCGTAGATATCGGCATTGGATCTTTGCCGATTGTAATCATCATTTCATTTTTCTTGGGTGCTGTTATGACGGTGCAAACAGCAGCGCAATTGGTAAATCCTATGGTACCTTTATCAACTATAGGTATTATTGTACGTGATGGTATGATTCTAGAATTTGCTCCAACTTTTTTAAGTATTGTATTAGCAGGTGTGGTAGGAAGTAAGATTGCTAGTGAATTAGGCAATATGCGCATAACTGAGCAAATTGATGCATTAGAAATTATGGGTATCAATACCAAATCCTATTTAATCTTGCCAAAAATATTAGGTGCATTTACAATGGTTCCTTTATTGGTAGGGATTTCAGCGGTAATTGGTATTTGGGGTGGTTATTTAGTGGGAGGTTGGAGTAATTCAGTTCCTAATGAAGTGTTTATAGATGGTATTCGAAAAAGCTTGGATTATAATTATATCAATATTGCATTTTACAAATCTTTTATTTTTGCTTTTATCATTAGCACTGTTCCTTCTTATTTTGGATACTATGTTAAAGGAGGTGCTTTAGAAATTGGTAAGGCGGGCACCTTATCTGTAGTAGTAAGTTGTATTATTATTTTAATTGCCGATTATTTAGTCGCTTCCATTGCAATATAAGTTATCTTAGTGCTATAATCTTTTTGTATGAAAATCAGTTTTCACGGAGCAGCTAGAACTGTTACTGGCTCTAAGCATTTGGTAACATTAGATAATGGAGAAACCTTCTTATTAGATTGTGGATTGTTTCAAGGAATGGGTAGAGATACCGATGGCTTGAATGCCGATTTTGGTTTTGATCCAAAATCTGTGAATTATGTAATTCTTTCTCATGCACATATAGATCATTCTGGTTTAATTCCAAAACTTGTGAAAGATGGTTTTAGAGGAAATATCTATTGTACACCTGCTACCAAGGCATTAACAGAAGTACTATTAGAAGACTCCGCGATGATTCAAAGAGACGATGCTAAGTACGGTAATAAGCGTAGAGCTAAGCAAGGTTTACCACCCATTGATCCATTGTACGATATGGACGATGTGAATCTGGCTATTCCTATGCTAGTGCCCATTGAATACAATAAACCTACGCAGATTACACCAAGCGTTGAACTATTATACACTGATGCAGGACATATTATTGGAAGTGCGGCAGTGAATTTAAAGATCAAAGAAAAAGAGGAAGTAAAAACACTCACTTTTAGTGGCGATATTGGAAGATACAGAGATATGATTTTAAGATCACCTGCTGAATTTCCTGCAGCAGATTTTATCATCATTGAAAGTACATATGGAGACAAGTTGCACGATTTAATTCATACTACTCCAGATGATTTATTAAAACATATAGAAGAAACCTGTGTGGGTAGAAAAGGTAATTTGATTATTCCAGCATTTAGTGTGGGTAGAACACAAGAAATTTTATACGAACTAAATCAATTATCCATTGAAAAGCGATTGCCACATATTCCAATTTATGTAGATAGTCCTTTGAGTATCGAAGCCACCGAAGTTTTAAAAGCTTATCCTAAATATTTTAATAAGAAGATTCAAAAATTATTAGAGATAGACGAAGATCCGTTTGATTTCGAAGGGTTGAGGTATATTAAAACAGTAGAAGAGAGCAAGGCCTTGAACGAAGACTTGCATCCAAAAGTAATTATCTCTGCCTCTGGTATGGCAGATGCCGGTAGGGTAAAGCATCATATTAAAAATAATATCAGCAATCCTAAGAACACTGTTTTATTAGTTGGTTATTGCGAGCCCCACTCATTAGGAGGCAGATTGATGAATGGTCAGAAAGAAGTAAAAATTTATAGTGAGTTCTATGAAGTAAAATGTCATGTGGCATCCATTAGAAGTATGAGTGCCCATGGAGACTATGAAGATTTAATGCAATTCTTGGCTTGTCAGGCACCACATTTAGTGAAACAAATTTACGTGGTACACGGAGAAGCAGAAGTGCAGGATAAGTTTGCAGAAAGATTGATGAAAAAAGGTTTTAAAGAAGTGATAGTGCCTCAAATGCATGAGGAATTTATCATGCAATAAAATGCGTCTTTATTTTTGAATATTTTAAAATAAAGTTTGTGGAGTAAAGATGGTATAAGGCACATGTTCGGTGGGATGGTCTATTTGCTGAAAATTTTTCGCTACCGTATGTGCTTTCATTTTTTCTGCGGGAAACTGATAAGATGCAATCTCTTGAATTTGTTTTTCTGTCAAATGTTCATTGATCCAAGCGTTCGCTCTTTCATCATCTAAAATAGTAGGCATTCTTTTTTTCACATTGTGAATCTTACTCATCAAGCTATTGGCCTCTGTGGTAATGATACCAAAACTATTTTTAGTTTCACCACTACTATAATCGGTCCAAGTATTCCAAACTCCTGCTATATAAAACAAGGGTGTGTTTTCTATTTGAATGCAGTGAGGATATTTTTGCTTTTCTACTTCCTGCCATTCAAAAAAATGAGAAGCGAGCACTAAACATCTATTGGTATGCACCACTGCTTGCGCAACCTTATTAGTAAATATACCTTCTGATTTAATATTCAGGGTAGTGTACTTCTTTCTTGATTCAACCAGTTCTTTTTGATTGCGTGTCCAATTTGGGATAAGTTCCCAATGCATCAGTCCAGGCCTAAGGGTTTTATCTTCATTGTAAAGGACTGGCCATGGGTTATAAGAGAAACCAGATTGTACTGGAATATCAATCGGGTCCAGTTCAATGGGTGCATCTCCCACTTTAATGGTTTGTTTTTTAGGTACTTTAACGCCAATGACATAACACATGGCTCAAAATTAAGTATTATTTGGGATGAACCATTGGGTGGGCGATTTGTTATATAGAGTATGAAAGCGCTATACATACCCCTTATTTTAGCTGGAATTTACATTGTATTCCAGTCTTTTAAAACCATCGGTACATTAAAGACAGAGAAGCAAGCTTACCGTTTGGTGAAAAAGGAAGCGGGTTTTGAAATCAGGTACTATCCAGCAGCTACCATGGCAACGGTGTATTCTAAGGGAACCAACTATAAATCAGTGGCTAGTTCAGGATTCAATAAGTTAGCCAAGTACATATTTGGAGGCAATCAACAAAAAGAAAGTATTTCTATGACGGCTCCAGTAAGAATGAGTATTACCGAAAAAGGTTCCAGTATGAGTTTTGTGATGCCGAAAAAATACAATGATAAAGCATTACCCACACCCAATGATCCTCAAATTGAGATCAAACAATCAACACCAGAGTATGTCGCAGTAATTAGTTTTGGTGGTTATGCTTCTGATGAGAAAATTAAGGAACATTACGAGCAATTATCAGCTTTATTAAAAGAGCGAAAAATCGAAGAGAAGGGTGGATATAATTTTTTAGGATACAATGCACCATTTCAATTTATTGGTAGAACCAACGAAGTTATTATCCCTATTGAATGGAAAGAATAGATATTGATAGAATCATAGAGATGGCTTGGGAAGATAGAACCCCTTTTGAAGCTATTAGTTTTCAATTTGGTATTTCAGAAGCTGAAACGATCAAAATCATGCGCGCAGAATTAAAGCGAAGCAGTTTTAATTTATGGCGTAAGAGAGTGAATAGCGGAGTGAGTCAAAAACATTTGATCAAAAGAAGTTCAGATATCAAGCGATTTAAATGCTCTAGACAAAAAACTATTTCTTTGAACAAGATCAGTAAGCGCTAAAACTTTTTTTTCTTGCAGGCATCGCTGCAATATTTTACTTCTTCCCAATCTCTTTCCCATTTTTTTCTCCAAGTAAAGGGCCTTTGACAGTTCAAGCATATCTTACTGGGTAGATCGCTTTTTTTAACTGCTTTATTTTTTGCATTTTTCATGATTGCATCTGTCTAAAAGTGAGATTGATTCTTGGAGTACCTACTTTTTTTGTTTTAGGTAAACTATGCCACCAATGTTGCTGGATAGCACCCTTCATTTCTAAAAGTGATCCATTTTCCAACATAATCGACATAGTTTCTTTGCTGGCTTTATGTTTGAATGCGAATTTTCTTTCTGCACCAATACTGAGTGAGGCAATAGAGCTATTCAGTATAATTTCTTTTTCATCATCACTATGCCATCCCATTCCTTCTTCTCCCGTATGGTATAAATTCAATAAGCATGCATTGTATGTAGCGCCAGTATGGGATTCAATGAGGTTTTTGATTTGGATGAGTTCGGGAGTCCAAGGAAGGCCTTTCTTTTTCACACTAGAATAAGTGTAGTCAATATGGTTGTCTGCGTAAAAAGCTACTTTACGCTTAGTGGTAATGGCTTTGCCAAACATCATAATTTGGTCTTGTTGCCAGGCAATCTTGTTGAATAAGTTAGTATAAATAGAAGGCAAAGTTTCCTCATTTAAGATTGATCCATAATAAATGGCTATGCCATCTTTGTTTATGATATTTGGAAAATCTGAGTGCATTTTGGATGATTCGTTTATTGCTGCAATTTTTTGTAGTTCCTTTGCAAATCTTACAACAAATAGAGGTCTATTTTGTTGATATTTAAACTGAAATTATGCAAAACCCAGTAGAAAAACTAAAAGCCAATATTGAAGCAGCAAGAGTGCATTTATTAGCACATCCAGTATATACCAAGATCAATAATCTAGAAGGCTTGCAACAGTTTACCCAATACCATGTATTTGCGGTTTGGGATTTTATGAGTTTATTAAAATCACTTCAAATAGGTTTGACTTCGGTTCAATTACCTTGGGTGCCAGTTGGATCTGCTAATACTCGTTATTTAATCAATGAGATTGTGTTAGGTGAAGAGTCTGATGTGGATGAGCATGATCAAAGAATCAGTCATTTTGAATTGTATTTAAAAGCCATGCAACAAATGGGGGCATCTACACATTTAATAGACGCTTTAATGCAAGAGATAGCTAAAGGTAAAACCATTGATGCTGCTATACAAGAAGCGCCGCTTCCACAAAAAGCAAAAGATTTCTTAGCCTTTACATTTGAAATTGCACAACATGCACCTTTGCATGTAAAAGCGGCGGTATTCACTTTTGGAAGAGAAGATTTAATTCCAGATATGTTTACTGAAATCTTGCATAAAATATATGCAGATCATCCAGATAAGGTTTCTACCTTTAAATATTACATTGAAAGACATATTGAAGTAGATGGGGGACACCATAGCCAATTGGCTTTAGAAATGGTGGCCGAGCTTTGTGGATCAGATGAGCAAAAATGGGAAGAAGCCAGTAATGCCTCATTAAAAGCACTTCAAGTAAGGTCTTTGCTTTGGGATGCGATTATTGAAAACTAAGATGAATATTATTGTATTTGATGGGGTTTGTAATTTTTGTAATCGAGTAGTGCAAATCATTATTCGCCACGACCCTTCAGCTCAAATACATTTTACAGCACAACAAACTGAGGCGGGGGAGAAATTGCTACATCAGTATTCTATAAAAGAAAGTATAAGTTCGGTAGTATTTATCACTAAGGGTGCGGTTTATTATCAATCAGATGCAGTGATTGAAATCGCTAAACTGTTAACGGGCTGGCCTAGTGTATTCAAATACACCATTATTGTTCCAAGATTTTTTAGAAACTATATCTATCAATTGATTGCAGCCAATAGATACAGATTATTTGGCAAACAAGATCAATGCATGGTGCCTAAGGAAGAAGATAAGAAGAGGTTTATTTAATAATTTCTAGGCTATCTTAAGTTTTTTGATCATTTTTATTTGATCCCCTTTTATTTGAAGTTCTTCTTCAATGTCAAAATCATTTTGAAGCCCTAGCCAAAAGTTAGGGGTATTGCCAAAATATTTGGATAATCTTAATGCTGTATCAGCAGTGATGCTTCTATTGCCTTTCAAAATTTCTGAAATTCTAGTTTGGGGTATATCAATAGCCTTACATAATTTATAAGCACTAATATTTAAAGGAATCAAAAATTCTTCCTTAAGTACTTCCCCTGGATGTATGTTTTTAAGCTTTTTCATTTATAAAT
>JAFMEV010000007.1 GCA_017856545.1 Chitinophagaceae bacterium | reverse complement strand
AAGTTCCAGGAAGTTGTATGGAATTAAATTCAGAGCGCACGCCAATATTTAAATGAGGTTGTCTTCTTAACATAAAACCCATGCTTGCACTCCTAACTGTTCCGTTATAAAATTGCCCCATTGAAATTCCAGTATTAAAAGAAAAAGATTTTCTAAAATCACTTCTATAGGTTAATTCTAATTGATTAAAACTATATCTGGTGGCAGGCAAAGGGGTTTCGCCAGTAAATGAAATTGGATACAATAAATTGAGTGTTGTATTATTTACACTCGCTTCAAATCCAGAAGTATTTTTATTTTCTGCTCTTATGGATAATTCGGTATTGGACTCATTTAAAGTATTGTCTGGGTTAAAAACAATATATTCTTCAATCTGTGTAGTTACTCTCCCAAGTTTGCCCTTGGTAGGCATCACCTGATAACCTAATTGAGTAAAAATATTTTTAAAACCCACTCTTATGGAAGTATCTCTTATGGCATCATAGTTTTCGATTCTTTGCACAAATCCCATATCGGTATAATAATTCTTACCAACATTACCTGCAACAGCAATATAATTCCAATGCTGTGAACTCAAGTTAAAACCGGCTTCTATATATTTGTCTTCGTTATTAATTCCTTGCTTAAAGGCTTGATTGTAAGTAGCCCATGAACTAACACTTCCTGTTGGGTTTGAGTATTCAAAAGACATACCTGCATTTCTTCCATATCTATCTAATGGGTTCTTTTTTGCTTCAGCTTCTGATATAAAATTCTCTCTATTCAAAAAATAGGTTTTGATAGATGATCTTTTTAAAACTCTTCTATGAATGGTAAGTGCACCAAAATTTTCAGGAGAATAATTACCTTGTCTTCCTGTTTGCATATTCATTACGCCAATTCTAGTAGAAGGATCTAAATTCCCAGACAACCTTGCACCAAAAAGTATGGGTATTTTATTTCCCTCTTTATCCAAACCAATTGATCTAGAATAAAATGGACGTATTGGAGGGATACCAAATTCTGAAAACAAATCAGAGTTTTCTAGAAAAAAATTTCTTCTTTCAGGTAGAAAAATATTGAATCTGGTCAAATTAGTTACTTGCTGATCCACTTCCACCTGCGAAAAATCAGGATTTACGGTGAGGTCTAAATTCAATGAAGAATTCAATGCTATTTTTGCATCAAAGCCTGCAGTACCATTTGCATTAGTGGATTGATTGTTTTCTGTATCCTGACTACCTGTTCCTGTTATGTATGGAAGTAAAATAGTATTACTTGAATTTTTGGGAGGACTTGTTGGAAAATACATCACCCCAGTATAACCAAGATCATATGATTTAAAGTTAGTGGGCACTCTAGTCCAAGTACTGTATTCATTGTGTTTGGCATCCACTCTTAAAAAATTAACGCCCCAAATTTTTTGATTAGGGTCAAACCTTATAGATTTTAATGGAATCGCAATTTCTGCAATCCAATAATTACCATAGTTTTTTGTTGCTGAAAACCATTTAGTGTCCCAACTCCAGCTGGGTCTATCTTCAAATGCATTATTTAATTGGTCTTCTGATTGAACATTTAATGCACTTACCACAAAGAAAAATCCGTTGGTTTTTTGGTTTAATGGATCCAGCATAATTCCTATACCATCTCCGCCATCATGTCCAACATCTCTTTTTAAACTTTGGCTAATCGCTGCTCCACTATCGTACACAGTAAAGGCAAAATATATATTCTTATCATCGTAACTAAATTTTACTTCAGTTTTACTTTGAGGCAAACCAATATCATTGGGATATTTTTTATTAAAATCTTTTGCAATTTCAGTAGATGACCAAACTGCTTCATCCAATACCCCATCAATCTTTATTGGTTTATTGGTTGGGGTAATATGTAATTCAAAATGCTTTTGGTACTCGGTGATGTTTTGGGCCTCAACAGAAAAGACACAAAGAATACAAAACAGGAGGCCTAGAATAACATTACGCATGTAGAAAATCTTGAACCGCAAATATCCGATAACTAGCCCATAAATCCGGCGGTTCTGTGCTAATAAGCAGTATTAATTGATAAGTGGCTATTTTAGAAGGTCTGGTCTTCTTGTTTTTGTCCTTTCCAGTGCTTGTTCTTGTCTCCAAGCATCTACTTTTTTGGGATCACCAGTTAGTAAGACAGCCGGTACTTCCATGCCTCTGAATTCAGCAGGTCTTGAATACACTGGAGGAGCTAAAAGATTGTCTTGGAAAGAATCCGTCAATGCGGATGTTTCGTCGTTCAAAACTCCAGGAATTAATCTACCTACTGCATCAATAATTACCGCAGCGGCTAATTCGCCTCCGCTTAATACATAATCTCCAATAGAGATCTCTTGGGTAACATATAGTTCTCTAATTCTTTGATCAATCCCTTTATAATGTCCACAAATAATGAGTACATTATTTTTTAAAGAAAGGGTATTAGCATCTTTTTGTTCAAACCTTTTACCATCTGGTGTGACAAAAATAATTTCGTCATATTTCCCATGCTCCTTTTGTAATTCATCAATTGCATTGGCTAATGGTTCGCACATCATCACCATGCCTGCGCCGCCGCCATATTGATAATCGTCAATTTGACCATGTTTATTAATTGCCCATTTTCTTAGAGAGTGGGCTTTGATTTCAAGCAAACCTCTTTCCTGTGCCCTTTTCATAATACTATGCTCAAAGGGACTATTCAATAATTCTGGTACTGCCGAAAGTATATCTATCCTCATGATTCAAAAATAAACATTGTTAATCCAAAAACTCGCCTAAATCTCTTCTGTCTTTTTTAGTGGGTCTGCCAATTTTACTCAATCTCTTTCCTGTATGAAAACTAGCTGCCACCATTTTAACTCTTTCTAGTTCTTCTACTGGTGTAAGATCTTCGTAGTATTTAATGGCCTCCGAGTAAGCCAATCTTCCATCCAATAATTGGGTTACTTTGATGGTCCAAATCTTGTGTTCTGTTTTACATTCATATACATCACCTACTACTACATTTCTGGAAGCTTTTACATTTTCTCCTTTTAATTTCACCCTTCCTCTATCAATTGCATCAGTTGCTTGGGATCTGGTTTTAAAAACGCGAATCGACCACAAGTATTTATCCAATCTAACTTTAGTAATTGTTGTTTCCATTGATTACTTTATGATTTCTCTGCAAAATATTGGTGGAAATATGGAATGGTTTCAATGCCTTTGTAGAAGTTAGCAATATCATACTTTTCATTAGGGCTGTGTAAATTGTCACTATCTAAACCAAATCCCATAAATACAATTTTTAATCCTAGTTCTTGTTCAAACAAAGAACAAATAGGAATACTTCCACCGCCTCTTACTGGAATAGGTTCTTTGCCAAAAGTAGTTGCAATGGCTTTTGCTGCACTTTGATATTCATGAGAATTAATTGGAGTGATATATGGTTCTCCACCATGATGTTCAAATGCATTCACAGTAACTGATGGCGGTGCTATTTGTTTGAAGTAAGCCAATACTTTCTCTGTAATTTTTGCAGAAGATTGATTAGGCACTAATCTGCAAGAGATTTTTGCAAAAGCCTTGGATGGCAAAACTGTTTTAGCACCTTCGCCTGTATAACCACCCCAAATGCCATTTACTTCTAAAGTAGGTCTTATGCCCGTTCTTTCGTTGGTGCTATAACCTTTTTCTCCCCATTCTTCATGGATTCCTAAATCTGTTTTGAATTCTTGTAAGTCAAATGGTGCTTCTGCCATTTTTTTTCTTTCTGCATCTGTTGACTCAATAATATCATCATAAAAACCTGGAATAGTGATATGATTGTTTTCATCATGACAAGATGCAATCATTTTAGATAATATGGTGATGGGGTTTGCTACTGCTCCTCCATACACGCCACTATGTAAATCTCTATTGGGCCCTGTTACTTCAACTTCTATATAACTTAATCCTCTCACACCAATATCAATAGAAGGAGTATCCATGCTAATCATGGCTGTATCGCTAATTAAAATCACATCTGCTTTTAATAAAGCGTGATTGGCTTTGACGAAATTAGCCAAGTTAGGGCTGCCAATCTCTTCTTCACCTTCTATGATGAATTTTATATTTGTTTTTAATGAATTGGTTTTCACCATTGTTTCCAATGCTTTCACATGCATGTAAAATTGTCCCTTATCATCGCAAGCTCCACGTGCAAATATTTTTCCATCAATGATGGTTGGTTCAAATGGGCCACTGTTCCATAATTCTAATGGATCTGCCGGTTGAACATCGTAATGGCCATATACTAAAACTGTTGGAAATTCGGGATGAGTGATTAATTCACCATAAACAATTGGGTGACCGGGTGTCTCGTAAATTTTAGTAGTACTTGCGCCTGCGTCTTTTAAAGATTGCTCTACTGCTTTTGCACAAGCTAGCATATCACCATTGTGTTCTGATTTTGCACTCACACTGGGTATTCTTAATAAAGCTAATAACTCCTCTAAAAATTTTTCTTTGTTCGCTTCTTGATACACTGACCATTCTTTCATAAAATTTATTTTACATTATGTTAATTGATGTTTTAAATCAGATAAAACATTTTCTACAGTCCAGTCTAATTTTTGTTGAAAAGGGGCTTTTCTTTTTTCGCAATCACTGATACTGCAAATAGGACAACTAAAAGGCATACAGCCATCTGTATGAATAAAGAATTCGACACTATCCCCAAATTTATTTTTTATCAAATTGGTAAATTGTTCTACCACTGCATGCGCTTCATTTACATTTAAGTACCATTGAACCGTTAAATGACAATCTACATGTATATGCGTTCCGTATTTAATTACCCTAAGATTGTGTAAGTCTATCCATTGTTTATTTCTGGATAAATTCAATTCTTCAATTACGGCTTCCAATAATGCCATGTCTGCCTCGTCCATAATTCCTGCCAAAGACTCTCTAATAATTTTATAGCCATTGTACATAATCCAAAAGCTCATGGCAACTGCAATCCCTGTATCAATACCAGTGATATCAGTAAACAAGACAATACCCACTCCAATGGCCACTGCGAAAGTGGTTAAGCTGTCTATGATCAAATGTTGTCCACTTGATATTAATGCTAAAGATTTATTCTTCTTGCCTTTTAATTTTACAAACCAACCAGCGCCTAAATTTAAAATGGCAGTAGTCAATAAAATGAAAATACCATTGTCCAAAGAGTGTAACTCAGTTGGATGTATGAACGCATCAATTGATTCGTATAAAATAATTAATCCAGCTGTGATAATTAAACTTCCTTCAAAAGCCGCAGAGATAAATTCGGCCTTACCATGTCCGTAAGGATGTTCTTTGTCTTTAGGTTTAGCAGCAACATATAAACTGTATAACCCAATCAATCCTGCCAACACATTCACAATACTCTCTAATGCATCTGATAAAACAGACAGTGAATGCGTCATGAAATAAGCAACAAATTTGAGTATAAATAATACCACACTCAAAATGGTTAAATAAAACTGAATCTTTAAATTCTGTTGTGCAGATTGCATGTTTGTTGGATTACTTCTTGTTGAATGAAACAAAGTGTTTATTCGCCAATTCCCAGTTGACTAAATTCCACCAATTATTGATATAGTCTGGTCTTTTGTTTTGGTATTTTAAATAGTAAGCATGCTCCCAAACATCCAGTCCAATGATTGGCTCTCCCTTCATCTCTGCAATATCCATTAATGGATTGTCTTGATTGGCAGTAGAACAAACCGCTAATTGACCATCTGCTTTAACAATCAACCATGCCCATCCGCTTCCAAATCTTGCTTTTGCTGCATCAGAAAAAGCTGTTTGAAATGCAGTAAATGATCCAAATGTTTTATTGATTGCTTCAGCTAATTCGTTTTGAGGAACAGTTGCAGGAGATGGTTTCATGATTTGCCAGAAAAACTCGTGGTTGAAATGTCCACCTGCATTGTTGCGCATTTTTGCACTGAATTTGGAGATATTGGCAAGCAATGTTCTTAAGCTAGTAGTATCTGTGTTTACTTTTTCTGCCGTACATGCATCTGCTACATTTTTTGCATAAGTAGCAGCGTGCTTTGTATAATGTATTTCCATGGTCAATGCATCAATAAAAGGCTCCAGTGCATTGTATGCATAAGGCAATGCTTGTTGTTGAAATTCATTTGAAGAAAAATTCCAACTGCTTAATATAGGTGCAGTAGCCAAAGCGATTCCGGCCTTTCCTGTATTTTTCAGAAACTGGCGACGATTTTGTGATGATTTGGACATGGTTTTATTTTTTAAAGTACTTCTTCAAAGTTACTTTAATTGGCTGTAAAGTTCGGTAGTAAAATTCTTGATTAAAGAGTTGAGAATCCCTCATGGCCTTATAGGTTAGAAATATACCAATGGGGATTAATAAGAAGCTAGATAACCACATCCCCGCAAAAGGATCCCATGTGCCTGATTTAGCTAATTTTTCACCAAAATTATTCAGTAAGAAAAATACCACAAAAAAAGCAACAGCTAATACCATGGGTGTTCCTAATCCTCCTTTTCTAATAATGGAACCTAATGGCGCACCAATTAAAAACAATACAATGCAGGCAAAAGATAATGTGAATTTTCTGTGCCACTCAATAGCATGGTAAGCAGTAGATTGGATTTTATCTTTATATACAATAGACAATGACCCCAAGCTACTTATCATAGCTGCAAATTGGTAACCTACGCTTTCAACAGTGCTATATTTTTCTGAAGCCGGAATAATTTCATTCATCGATTTGATAGGCTTCGCTTTAATAGTATTAAATAGCTGTGTACTGTCTTTATAGTTCATAAATCTTAGATAACCACCCAATTCAGCTTTTGTTTTTTTCAAATAATAGAAGTCATTATTTTTTACAGAGTCTAATGCATGTTGTAATTGACGAACGCTCAACATTTTTGGATCGTAAATTTGATCATTATTCTTGCCCAGTTGAAAAGACTTTAAATCAAAAACTTTTTTATATTCTTTAAAATACAATCTTGTGAATTCAGTAGGGGTATTTCCTCTTTGTCCTCTTTCTTGATAGCGCCAACCATTGAACATGGTAAATTCTAAAAACTTTTTATCAGGAGAAACGCGCATGATACCAGATGCAGCCATGGTCATATTGTCTTGTAAGCCATATCTTTTTTCAAAGATGATGATATTATGCATGACGCTATCATTGGATTCTTTTTTTCCTAATTTGATGATGTATCCATCTATTTTATCATAAAATACACCTTCTTTCAAATCCATTGCAGGCTTAGCAACAATGATATCGTATTTAAGCTTGGTCAATTTCATTTGAGCAATAGGTATAATATTATTGGCAAATAAAAACGCTACTCCAGAAAGTAAAATGGTGAACAAAAAAATGGGACGCATAAAGCGTATCAATGGAATACCGGCAGCTTTGATAGCTACTAATTCAAAACTCTCTCCTAAATTACCAAAAGTCATAATAGAAGAAAACAAAAGAGAAAGCGGTAAGGAAAGGGTGATGGTATTAATGGCAACCAATCCCACCAATTGCATGATGGTTAAAAAATCTAATCCTTTTCCTACTAAGTCGTCAATGTACAACCAAAAAAATTGCATCGTCAGCACAAAAGTAGTAATGGTGAGTGCTGCTATAAAAGGTCCAATAAAGGCCTTCAGAATTAGTATGTCTAATTTTTTGAACAAGTTTGTAGTACTAGCTACCTATGCGATGAAATAGATCTTTAACCTGATATCCCCAAAGTTGGCTTTGGTCTTTGATTTCATTTTTTTCTGCAAAATCTTTAATCACTAAAATAGTTTGATTAGAAATTTCTGTTTTTTCAATGCTAAATTCAAAATATTCATTCTTTTCTCCGTGCAACCATCTGAATCGAATAAATTTATCTTCTTCTTGATCTAATATTTCTGCTTTGTCCGGTACACCACCATTCCATGAAAAACTGTAAACATTCTCCCATTCATCAACCTTGTCAGCAAACCATTCTTGTAATCCTGATGCAGTTGATAGAAATTCAAAAAGAATGGATGGAGAACATCTAACTGGAAATTCAAGTGTAAATAATTGTTTCTTACTCATAAAATCTTAGCCTCTTTATATAGGTTTCGTTAGGTGCAATAATATTAAATAAATGATAGGTTCCAAGTTATTTTTTGACCTAAATAGTTAAGAAATAGCCAATTAGGAAATTTTCTAATACTAAAACTTATCTAATGCATTGAAAATCAATAAAATAGACCTCATCTCCTTTGTCAAGTTTTACGTATATTTGCCACCCTTAATCCATTGGTATGTTTAATAACCTTAGTGAAAAATTAGAATCCGCCTTTAAGCACCTAAAAGGTCAATCAAGAATTAATGAATTGAATGTTGCGAATACCTTAAAAGATATTCGCAAGGCTTTGTTAGATGCCGATGTAAACTTTAAAATAGCGAAAGAATTTACAGACGCCATTAAGGTAAAGGCAATGGGTGAAAAAGTAATCAATGCTATTAGCCCAGGTCAGTTAATGGTCAAAATAGTACAAGATGAATTAACTGCTTTAATGGGATCAGAGGCAGCGTTACTAGATACTTCAAAAAATCCCACCATCATTTTAGTAGCGGGTTTACAAGGTTCTGGTAAGACCACTTTTTCTGGAAAATTAGCAACCTACTTAAAGGCACAAAAAAAATCTCCTTTATTGGTGGCTGCAGATATTTATCGTCCAGCTGCGATGGATCAATTAACAGTGTTAGCAGAACAAATTGGGGTAGATATTTTTGTTGAAAGAGAAAATAAAGATGCGGTGTCTATTGCACAAAATGCTATTGCACATGCGAAACAAAATAATAAAAATGTGATCATCATAGATACTGCGGGTCGTTTAGCAGTGGATGAAATGATGATGAATGAAGTTGCGAATATTAAAAACGCCATTCAACCTCAAGAAATTTTATTTGTAGTAGACTCCATGACTGGTCAGGATGCAGTCAATACTGCTAAGGCTTTCAACGATCGTTTGGATTTCACGGGAGTGGTATTAACTAAGTTAGATGGCGATACAAGAGGCGGTGCTGCCTTATCTATTAAGTACACTGTAAATAAACCAATCAAGTTTATGAGCAGTGGAGAGAAGATGGATACATTGGATATTTTTTATCCAGAGAGAATGGCACAGCGTATTTTAGGAATGGGTGATATCACTTCTTTGGTAGAAAAAGCGCAAGCACAATTTGATGAAGCGGAAGCCAAAAAATTGGAAAAGAAAATTAGAAAAAATCAATTTGATTTTGAAGATTTTTTAACCCAAATTCAGCAGATTAAAAAGATGGGTAATCTAAAAGATTTGATGGGAATGATTCCAGGAATGGGTAAGAATTTAAAAGATGTAGACATCAAAGACGATGCATTCAAAGGAGTGGAAGCCATCATACAATCTATGACTTTGATAGAAAGAAGAAATCCAGATTTATTGTCTCCAAGTAGAAAGGCAAGAATTGCAAAAGGTGCAGGTAAAGATTTAAGCGAGATCAATGCATTTATCAAGCAATTTGACCAAATGAAACAAATGATGAAGATGATGAATGGTCAAATGCCAGGGGGTGGATTGGGTGGTAGAATGCCAGGATTGAGAAGATAAATTTTGTAACTGATTGATATTCAGTATAAAATTTACCAAAGGAAATAAGGTATTCTTGAATTATTTGCCTGATTCCCCTTACCTTTGCACCGATTAACCCTATTTGTTAACGCCTATAAATTTCTATTTAAAATGGCAGTAAAAATGAGACTACAGCGTCATGGTAGTAAGAAAAGACCATTCTACTTTATTGTAGTGGCTGACGGACGCGCACCAAGAGATGGTAAATTCATCCAAAAAATCGGTACTTACAATCCTTTAACTGTTCCTGCTACTATCCAATTGGATCGTCAAGTGGCATTAGAGTGGTTGAACAAAGGAGCACAACCTACTGATACAGTGCACAGAATTTTATCATTCAAAGGAGTATTGTATTTAAAACACTTATTAAGAGGTGTTAAGTTAGGTTTATTTGATGAAGCAACTGCAATGTCTAAGTTCCAAACTTGGTATGCAGAGCATGAAGCAAATATTGCTAGCAAAACAGCTGCACATAAGAATGCACAAGCTGCTAAGAAAGTGTATGTTCCTGTTGTAAAGAAAGTTGCTGAGCCAGTGGCTGAAGCGCCTGCTGAAGTTGTAGCTGAAGAAGCTGCTCCAGAAGCACCAGCTGAAGAAGAAGTTGCGAAAGCAACTGATGCAGGCGAATAATTTTCTTACACAGATTAAAATAGCTTTAAAAGCCCTGGCTTCTTTTTGAAGCTGGGGTTTTTTATGGAATTGATTTGAATTAATTTAGCGTATGAAAGATTTGATACATATTGGTAAGATTGTTGCACCCCATGGGATCACTGGTCAAGTGATTATAGAACATGCATTGGGTAAGAACATTTCTTTTAAAGGGGTGGATGCGCTTTTTGTTGAGCAAACTAAAAATAGTTTTATTCCTTATTTTATTCAATCTGCTTCTGCTAAAACGGATACATTAACACATGTACATTTTGAAGGCATGAAAACAAGAGAAGCTACTGCAATGATAGTTTCTAAAAAAGTTTGGGTGCCACAAGAAGCCTTTCAAAAATTAGTTGAGAAAAATGCACCATTGGCTTTATTAGGTTTTATGGTACAAGAAGCAGGGAAGAATTTAGGTGTGATCAAAGAAGTGATTGAACAGCCTCATCAATTATTGGTGACAATAGATTACAATGGTCAAGAAGCATACATACCATTACATGAAGAAAGTTTAAAAGGAGTGAATCACGCTAAGAAAACAGTTTCAGTTGAATTGCCTGAAGGGCTTTTAGATTTATATACCGAGTAGTTTTTTGTATAAAAAGCAGCTACATTATTTCCTAAGCATTCCATTTATCCAATTGCTTCAAACAAGCAGTTAAATCTTTTGGTAAAGCAGCTTCCAACTGAAGCCTCTTTCCTTTATAATCAAATGCAACACTAAAAGCATGTAATGCTTGTCTTGCCAATAAGGGTCTTTCTTCTTCTGCTTCTTTAGCTAATTTGAAATTCTTTTTCTTTATGCTAGAGAGTAATAATTTTTCTCCGGTACCGTATAGTTCATCTGCCACCATGGGATGTCCAATATGTTTTGCATGCACCCTAATTTGATGCGTTCTCCCAGTATGAATTTGAAATGATACCCAAGCAAATCTTTTGTAAAATTTCACCACATTATAGGTAGTTAAAGCAGCTTTGCCTTTTGCATGGGTAATCATCATCCCTTTTTTCACTGTGTGTTCCATGATAGGCACATCTATTGAGCCTTCAGAAGGCGGATTCCCCATGACTAATCCAAGGTATTTTTTTTCGATATCTCTTCCTTCAAATAAAGCACTTAGTTCTTTATGAGCATGTTCATTTTTGGCGAATATGATCAAGCCGCTGGTAAATTGATCCAATCTATGCACTGTGAAAATATTTCCGTAGCGTTCAATCAACATAGATTTTAAAGAAGGTGTAACACCAAAGCGATCGGGTATACTTAATACACCGGCTGGTTTATTCAACACAATCATATCATCGTCTTCAAAAATAATATCTAACATCCTGCTATTTCGCTTTTCTTGTAAAAGACTTGTTCAAGAATTTCAATAATCTAACTTCTTTCTCAGATAAGAAACGCCACTTGCCTCTGTCTACATTTTTCTTAGTAAGGTTCGCAAACATCACCCTGTCCAAATGTCTTACATCGTATCCTAAATGTTCGAATATTCTTCTTACAATTCTATTTCTTCCACTGTGAATTTCTATACCGATTACATTTTTTGCAGCACCTACATAACTCACTGCATCTGCAGCAATAAATCCATCTTCTAAAGTTACCCCTGCAGCAATGGCTTCAAGATCTGCTTTGGTCACAGGCTTGTCTAAAGTAACTTCGTATATTTTTTTAATCTCGTAAGATGGATGCGTTAATTTTTGTGCTAAGTCTCCATCGTTGGTCAAGATTAGTACACCAGTTGTATTTCTATCTAATCTTCCCACTGGGAACATTCTTTGTGTGGTCGCATTTTTAATAATGTCTAATACGGTTTTTCTTCCCTCAGGATCATTGGCTGTACAGATATAATCTTTTGGCTTATTTAATAAAATATAAACAGGGGTTACTTGTAGTTTAAGTACTTTCCCTTTCAATCTTACCACATCTTTGTATTGTACTTTGTAACCTGGCTCTAAAACGGTATCACCATTTACTGTAACATTTCCAGCTTTCACTAATTCTGCAGCTTCTCTTCTTCCACAAGTACCAGAATGTGCAATGTATTTGTTCAATGGCATTTGCTCGTGCTCCACATCGGTATTAGCTGTTACTTTACCAATACTAGCTGTTCTTTTTTCATCCGCACGATCCATGGATGCAGGGGTTCTTTTTTTGAAACTTGGTTTGGGACCTCTTTTATTATTCCCAACTGGTTCTACTGCAATACCTCGAGCAATATCTTTTTTTCTTTGACGTGCTGCTTCTCCCGCTAATCTTGATTCTACTTTAGCTTTTTTCTTTTCTTGTCTGTATTCTTCTTTAACAGCAGCTCCCTTTTTTTTATTGGAGAACTTGTCAAAATTGTCTGTTCTTTTCTTGTTCATATTTACCCTTTGTTGGCTAACTGTCCGCAAGCAGCATCAATATCCTTTCCTCTACTTCTTCTTACTCTAACGTTCACTCTATTTTTTTGTAACATATCTACAAATCTTTCAAATCCATCTTCATCTGGTTTATCAAATGGGAACTGATCTATAGAATTGTATTCAATTACATTAATTAAATCTGCAGGCACCTGTCTGTATAATTTAGTTAACTCCATTGCATCTTTCTCCGAATCGTTGAAGTCTTTAAATAAGATATATTCAAAAGTGATTTCATTGCCTGTTTTCTTGTAGAAGTAATTTAGGGCTTCCACCAATGCTTGTATATTATTACTTTCATTGATAGGCATGATCTCGTTTCTCTTTTTATCATTGGCAGCATGCAAAGACAAGGCCAATTTAAATTTCACTTGATCATCTCCTAATTGTTTGATGCCTTTGGCAACACCAGCAGTAGATACGGTAATTCTTCTTGGACTCATTCCTAAGCCTTCTGGTGAAGTAATTCTTTCTATGGCTGCTAACACATTTTTATAATTCAACAAAGGTTCGCCCATTCCCATAAAAACAATATTGCTCAAATTAGCATCATAGGTTTTTTCGGTTTGTTGCTTGATCATGACTACTTGGTCATAGATCTCATCAAAACTTAAATTTCTTTTACGCTCCATATAACCTGTAGCACAAAATTTACAACTTAAGCTACAACCTATCTGAGAAGAAACACATGCCGTTTTTCTTTCAGTGGTTGGAATTAATACCCCTTCAATCATATGATCGTCAAAAGTTCTGAATCTTGTTTTCAAGGTACCATCCTCACTTAATTGTGTGGCATCTAGGGTAAGGGCTGGTAGGGTAAATTGCTCTACCAACTTTTGACGCAAAGCCTTGCTCAAATTGCTCATGTCGTCGAAACTATGGGCATGTTTTTGCCATAGCCACTCTTGAATTTGCTTTACTCTATAAGAAGGCTCTCCGGCTTCTTGTATAAATCGTTCAATATCAGCAACTTGTGCATGTCTAATATTGGGTCTCATCTTGTCCATACTGCAAAGATACTTGTTAAGCTTTGTTTGTATTTATTTATTTCTTTTGCCGATTTGCTAATTGTTTCTAAATTCAAGTTCTAAATCAATTAAAAAAGGCCATTATGAAAAAAGTTTTATTCTTAGCTGTGTTATGTATGAGCGCGATTTTTACTGTAAGCGCACAAGAGAGTCCATTAAAAGCTTATGTAGGTAAATATGTATTTGCTGCTGGTAGTCCAGTTGCTGAAGTGACAATTACTTTAGAAGATAGTTCTTTAATGATCAATTCTGCAATGGGTTCAACTGCTATTGAAAAGAAAAGTGTTGACACTTTTTACTTAGCACAATATGATGCAAGTGTTATCTTTAAAAGAGGTGCTGATAAATCAGTAACAGAAGTGGCTATAATTGTTCAAGGAATGGAATTAGTAGGTAAAAAAGAAACAGCTGCTGCACCAGGCTCTTCTAACGAATTAAAGAAAGAAGAACTGTACGAAATTATTTGGGCAGAAAAACAAAACCAATAAATCTAATCGAAGTAATTTTTTAATGCTTCGAAACTGATGGTGTTTTGTTGGCCTGTTGCTAAGTTTTTAACAGTGCACTGTGAGGCTGCTAATTCTTCTGATCCAATGATCACAATTTGAGGAATATTTTTTTTCTCAGCATATTTAAATTGCTTGTCAAATTTGCTCTTCTCAGGGTATATTTCACAAGCAATTTTTTTATTTCTTAACTGCATCATTTGAATATATGCGGCTGCAGCTTCTTGTTCTCCTAAATTAAAAAACAATACTTGAGTGCCTGCTTCAATAGTGGTTGGGAACAATTGTTTTTCTTCTAAGACATCAAAAATTCTATCTACCCCAAAACTAATTCCTACACCTGGAACATTGTTCACGCCAAATAATCCGGTTAAGTCATCATATCTGCCACCACCGCCAATGCTGCCCATTTGAGCGTCGTTTGCTTTTACTTCAAAAATAATACCTGTGTAATAATTTAATCCTCTAGCTAAGGTAAAGTCAGCCTCTACAAATTGTGACATGCCAGTTGCTTGATGATAATTCAACACAAAATTTATTTCTTCAATACCCTTATTTGCACTTTCATTTCCAGCCAATAGTTGTGCTAGTTTGGTTAATTTTTCTTGATTGGTTCCACTTATAGTTAAGTAGGTATGAATGGTCTTTTGCTGCTCTTCATTAAATCCTTTTGCACTTAATTCTTCTTGTACTTTTTCCCAACCAATTTTATCTAATTTATCAATCGCAATAGTGAGGTCAATTAATTTTTCTTCCCCACCACAAACCTGTGCTAATGCCAGTAAAATTTTTCTATTATTTATTTTAATAGTCACAGGTAATTGTAAGGCTTTAAAAGCTGTTACATATATCGCGACTAAATCTACTTCATTGATTAAACTTTCACTACCCACAATATCTGCATCACATTGATAGAACTCTCTATACCTTCCTTTTTGTGGTCTATCTGCTCTCCAAACTGGTTGCATTTGATATCTTTTAAAAGGGAAAGTCAATGAACCATGATGCATCGCTACATATCTTGCAAATGGAATCGTTAAATCATAACGAAGCGCTCTTTCAGTAATAGTGGAAGTAGATTTTCCTTGTAATATTTTTTCAAATCCTTCTTTGGTTTGCGCTTCTTTTGCAGCATTATCCAAACCGTTGTTCAAAATTTTAAATATTAATTTATCCCCTTCTTCTCCATACTTACCCATTAGAGTGTCCAAGTTCTCCATAGCAGGAGTTTCTAATGGCTGGAATCCAAAAGTTTCAAATACATGCTTAATGGTGTTTAAAATGTATTGACGCTTATGCACTGTTGCAGCATTAAAATCTCTGGTACCTTGAGGAATGGAAGGTTTACTCATTCAGTTAATATTTGGGTGTAAAGATAATTGTTTAAATTGCTTTCCTAAAATGTAATAAAGATGGATACAAGAGAGCAATCCGAGCGTTCCTATCGATTTTTCAGAAAAATATACGATTTCACCATGGCTACTTTAATCTTGGGCTCGGCTGTTTTGATGCTGGGAGCCAAGTGGTTTAAAGTAGAACAGATTATGAATATTGACGCTGAATTTAGAATGATCTTTGGAGTAATGTGTTTATTATATGGTGGATTTAGATTGTATAGAGGATTCAAACAAGACTACTAATTTTTCAATTTTTGTTCATGAATATTTTAATGAAACGTTTTGCTACTGCAGCTTTGCTGCTTGTGTTAATTGCTTGTGATAACCAACAAAAACAAGCTGCTGTGGATACTCCTAACGAAGGGACGATTCATATTTCTGTAGAGCAAAGTTTTAAACCTTTTATTGATGAACAGCTAAAAGTATTTGCTTCTAGTTACCCAAAAGCCAATATAATGGTGCACTACAAATCTGAAATTGAGTGTATGAAGGATTTAGTAGAGGATAGCACCAGAATGGTGATTGTCACCAGAGGCTTGGAGAAAAAAGAGCAGGAAGGTTTTAAAACACAATTAGGCTTTAACCCCACTTTTGGAATTTTAGCTTACAATGCAGTGGCAGTGATTGTACATCAGCAAGCAAAGGATACGGTTTTTACCATGCAAGACCTTCAAGACCGATTAGTGGGTAAAAAAGAGGGCAAAGTGGTAATGGATGGTAATAATTTAACCGGGGTGGTTCGTTTTATCAAAGACAGTTTAGCTAAAAATAACACATTAGGGAAAAATGTAATGGCTGCAGAAGGAAGTGAGGCGGTGATTGAATATGTGGCTGCGCATCCAGAGGCCATTGGTTTTGTGGGGATGAACTGGATCGCCGATACATATGACCAAAAACAGGCTGCATATAGAGAAAAAGTAAAGACAGGACTAATAGAATGTACGCTCTGTATTGAAAAAGGGTATTTTTCTCACCCATCACCATCAACGATTAGCAAAGGACAATATTCGCTTTCCTTACCCATTTATTTTATCCTAAAAGAAAATGCTCCAGGCTTGGGTTCAGGATTCTTAAACTTCATGAGTTTAGAAAGGGGGCAGCTCATATTTAGAAGGTCTTTCTTAGTACCTGCTAAAATGAGTTTCAAAGAAAGAAAGGGCTTACTCTAAATACTAACAGATTTTAGTGTTTTTTGTAAAAATTTAATAGAATTCTTGCAAAAAAATTAATATTTTTAGCTTTCTCTAAAAGAGTATTTGTTTTTAAACTGAAAAAAAGAAACTGATGAAAAAAGTGGTTGTATTAATGATGAGTGCTGCATTGGTAGTTACAGGTTTGAATGCGCAAGCACCTGTGTCTCCTTTAGCGGAAGGTGTGAAAATGTTGAACTATGAAAAAAACAAATCTGCTTTGACTTTTTTCAAAGAAGCATTAGATAAAAATCCAGGTGATCCTGAAACAACTTTCTGGTATGGCCAAGCGATTTTATCTCAAAACTATAATGGTGTTTCTACTCCAGAATCTATTCAACAAGCTAAAGCCCTTTACCAACAAGCATTACAAGCAAAAGGAAATGACGCTTGGTTATTGGTAGGTATGGCGCATATTCAATCTTTGGAAGGAGTTGATGACAATGCAGTAAAACAAAACTTAGAGGTAGCCATTACGAGTTCATTGATCTCAAAAGGTAAATTAAAAGGCAAACCAAATCCAGAAATTATTAATGCTATTGGTCGTGTATATGCTGAATTGCCTAGTACCATTGGTGATCATCAGTTTGCAATTGATAAATTAAAAGAGACTGTTTCATCCAATGAAACTGCAGGAGCAAGCTTATACATCAACCTAGGAATTAATTACTTGAAATTAGGTGGTGAACGTGGTGGAGAAGCAGTAAGTGCTTTCCAAGAAGCGATCAACCGTGATGCAAAAAATGCATATGCTTATTATAGAATTGGTAAAGTGTACCAAACACAAGCTAATAAAGAATCTTTAGAAGATAATTTCAGAAAAGCTGTGGAGATTGATCAAGCCATAGCTCCAGTGTACATGTCTAAATACACGTATTATTCAGATAAGAATACCGATTCTGCTAAATCTAACTTAGATACTTATTTAAAGTATGCAGATAAGGATCCAGTATTGGATTTCTTGAACGCGGACTATTTATTCCAAGCAGGTCAATATGATCAGTCTTTAGCAAAAGCAAAAGAATTAGAAGCTGCGGTAGGGGTAACTGCTTTACCTAGATTAAGCATCTTGTTAGCATATATTGCTGATCGTAAAGGAGATTCTGTTAGCTCTAAAAACTACGTAGATCAGTTCTTGAACAATAAAGCGGTTGAAAAAATTGAAAGTTCTGATTATGAGTTAGCCGTTAAGGTATACTCTAAATTCCCAGGAAATCAGGCTGTTTTGGCTGATTTATTGACTAAGGCAATTGCTGGTGAAACACAAAAAGCCAACAAATTAAAATACTACAAGTTAGGGGCTGATATGTATGAAAAAGCTGCAATGTACACGGAGGCTTTAAAATGGTATGGTGATTATTCAGCTTTAAGAGGCTTAAAAGATGAAGTATATTTTTATAAAACAGCTTCTTTGGCCATCAATGCTAAGGACGGTGTAACCGCTGCGGCTGCTGCAAAAGAATACATTGCTGCTTTCCCAGATAAGCCGAATGGATATAATTTTAACAATAAAGCTGCTAAATTAATAGACACAGCGCATGCATTAGGCTTGCAGTTTGAAGCGGCTAAATTGCAAAATGAGTTCTTTGCAAAAGATCCGTCTAAGTATAAGCAAGGATTTATCTCTAATTATTATACAATGATGGGCTATTATAACGAAAATAAAGACTTTGAAAACGCTATAGCAATGTGTGACAAGGTACTTGAAATCATTCCTGCAGAGCCTCAAACTGTTCAAATTAAAGAGGGTTTGATGAAAAACTGGGAGATCTATAAAAAGATGAAAGCCAAAGAGCCAGTTAAGAATTAAGATTTATTAAAAAAAGTATAAAAAACTCCCCTTTTATGGGGAGTTTTTCGTTTTAGGTGCTATCCTTTGTGTATTTTTGCGGCACCAAAATAACTCGTATGAATTTGCAACATTTCTTGTTGTCTGCTAACGAAACCAATAGTGCATCAAATTACTTGCCCATTGCTTTGCAAATCCTCTTTGCAGCTGGCTTCGTAGCCTTTATGATTTTGATTTCTAGTTTCTTAGGTCCTAAGCGTAAAACATCCGATAAATTAGCCACTTTCACCAGTGGTATTGAATCACACGGTGATGCAAGATCTCCTATGGCGATCAAGTATTTTTTAGTTGCTATTCTATTTGTTTTATTTGATGTGGAAGTTATTTTCTTTTATCCCTATGCAGTGAATTTTAAAAGTTTAGGTTGGACTGGTTTTATTGAAGTGGTGATGTTTGTTGGATTTTTCTTAGTTGGATTTATATATATTTTGAAGAAAGGTGCTTTAAAGTGGGAAGACTAATTATTAAAAATTAATTGAATTAATATGCGTCCAGTTAGATTTAATGTACATCCTAAAGAAGCAAATATTGCAGAAGCAATTTCAATGGGTACCGCACCAGATGGTATTTCTGGAGAAGGTTTTTTTGCAACACAATTAAGTTCTGTAGTAGGATTAGCAAGAAAGAATTCATTGTGGCCTTTGCCTTTTGCAACATCATGTTGTGGAATTGAATTTATGGCAACTATGGCATCGCACTATGATCTATCAAGATTTGGATCTGAGCGTGTGGGCTTCTCTCCTCGTCAGTGTGATTTGTTAATGGTGATGGGAACGATCGCAAAAAAAATGGCACCTGTATTAAGACAGGTATACATTCAAATGGCTGAACCTCGTTGGGTAATTGCTGTGGGTGCATGTGCATCGAGTGGTGGTATTTTTGATACTTACAGTGTATTGCAAGGAATTGATCAAGTGATTCCAGTGGATGTATATGTTCCTGGATGTCCTCCAAGACCAGAAGCTATTATAGATGGTTTTATGAAAGTACAAGACTTAGTAGGTCAAGAAAGTGTAAGAAGAAGAAATAGCGAACAATACAAAGCATTATTAAACAGCTACGGCATTCAATAAAAATATTATGGCTTTGACGAACGAATATATACAAGAACAATTAGCAGCCAAATTTGGAGAGCAAGTGTATGCATTTAGCACAGCTAATGGTATGCTTTCTTTTGAATCTGCCAAAGATTTGAATTTGAAAGTGATGCAATTCTTGTATGACGAACCTAGTTTAGGATTTACTTTTTTAACGGATTTATGTGCGGTAAATTATCCAGACAATGTGGGCGGTGAATTAGTGGTGGTATATCACTTACATAATTTAAGAGAGAATGTAAGAATTAGATATAGCATTGCAACATCTATCAGTGCTCCAGATGTATTTACAGCTTCTAAATTATTTGAAGCTGCGAATTGGATGGAGCGTGAAACATACGATTTCTTTGGCGTGAATTTTGTTGGCCATCCAAATTTAAAGCGCATTTTAAATGTGGATGAAATGGATTATTTCCCATTAAGAAAAGAGTTTCCTTTAGAAGATCAAACAAGAATTGATAAGGACGATGAAATGTTTGGTAGAGGATAATCTAAAAATAAATAAGAAGCCAACGCAAATACAATAAACATGGAAGCAAATCACAATATTACATTACCAGAAGGTTCAATAGAAAAACAAACCACCACGCTGAATTTTGGTCCAACGCATCCTGCAACGCATGGTGTATTCCAAAATATTATGGAAGTGGATGGAGAGCGTGTTGTGTCTACTGAGCAAACGGTTGGATATATCCATCGTGCATTTGAAAAATTAGCAGAGAGAAGACCTTTATATCAAATTACTCCCATCACTGATAGATTGAACTATTGTAGTAGTCCTATCAACAATATGGGCTGGCATATTACTTGCGAAAGATTCTTGCAAATTGAAACACCAAAGCGTGTAGATTATTTAAGAATCATCATCATGGAATTGGCGCGTATCTCAGATCATTTAATTTGTAATTCAATTGTGGGGGTGGATACGGGCGCATACACTGGTTTCTTGTATGTAATGCAATACAGAGAGTTGATCTATGAAATATATGAAGAGGTATGTGGTTCAAGATTGACCACCAATATTGGTAGAATTGGAGGTTTTGAAAGAAATTTCACCAACACTGCTTTTACAAAGTTGGAGAAATTCTTACATGAATATCCAAAAGTGTTGAAAGAATTTGAAAGCTTGTTTACGCGTAATAGAATTTTCATGGAGCGTACACAAGGTACTGGTGGAATAAGTGCAGAGCGTGCAATGAATTATGGTTTTACTGGACCTAACTTAAGAGCAGCAGGTGTGGATTATGATGTGCGTGTGGCAAATCCATATAGTAGTTACCAAGATATAGATTTCACAGTACCAGTGGGTTCTACTGGAGACAACTATGATCGTTTCTTAGTGCGTAATGCGGAGATGTGGCAAAGTTTATCGATCATTCAACAAGCTTATAATAAAGTACAATCTTTCAAAGGAACGGATGCAGAAATATTCCACGCAGAAGTCCCTGAATATTATCTTCCTAAAAAAGAAGATGTATATACGAAGATGGAAGCATTGATCTGGCATTTCAAAATTATCATGGGAGAGATTGATTTACCAAAAGGTCAAATCTATAGTCCAGTAGAAGGAGGTAATGGTGAATTAGGTTTTTACTTAATCAGTGATGGTGGTAGAACGCCTTTCCGTTTACATTTCCGCAGACCATGTTTCATTTATTATCAAGCGTATCCTGAATTAATCAAAGGTGGTATGTTAAGTGATGCGGTGGTAACCATGAGTAGTTTGAATTTAATTGCTGGTGAATTGGATGCGTAATTAAAAATAGAAAAGAATAGTATGGCATATATATTTAATGATACACAAATGGCCGAGTTTAAGCGCTTGGTAGCAAGATATCCAGAAGGAAAGCAAAAAAGTGCTTTGTTGCCAGTATTGCATTTAGCACAAGATAGTTTTGATGGATGGTTGCCAACGGAGGCATTAGATTATGTAGCAAGCTTATTACAAATTGAACCAATCGAAGTGTATGAAGTAGCTACTTTTTATTCTATGTATAATTTAAAACCAGTTGGTAAATATGTATTTGAAGTATGTCAAACTGGTCCTTGTATGATTAGTGGGTCGGATTCAATCATAGATTATATCAAGCAGGTATTGTCAATTCAACCAGGTGAAACTACTAAAGATGGTTTGTTTACTTTAAAATTAGTAGAGTGCTTGGGTGCTTGTGGTTATGCACCAATGATGCAAGTGGGAAAAATATTCAGAGAACATTTGACCAAAGAAAAAGTAGATGCAATTATCGCTGAGTATAGACAAACGGCAAACAACAATTAAAAAGAACCTAGTTAAATAAATAACAATGGGCGTTAAATTATTATTAGAAAAAGCAAATGTTCCAGGGATAAGATCCTTTGAAGTGTATCGCAGAGAAGGTGGTTACCGTTCTGTAGAAAAGGCTTTGAAAGAAATGAATCCAGAATTGATTGTAGAAGAGGTTAAGAAAAGTGGATTAAGAGGTAGAGGTGGTGCCGGATTCCCAACAGGAATGAAATGGAGTTTTATTGCAAAACCAGAAGGAGTGCCTCGTCACTTGGTATGTAATGCAGACGAGAGTGAGCCAGGCACTTTCAAGGATAGATATTTGATGGAATTTATACCACACTTACTATTAGAGGGTTTGATTGTTTCTAGTTTTGCATTGGGATCTAACGACACCTATATTTATATTAGAGGGGAGTATGCGTGGATTACAGACATTTTAGAAGAAGCTATTGAAGAAGCAAAAGCCGCAGGCTTTTTAGGAAAAAATATTTTAGGTACTGGATTTGATTGTAATATTCATGTACAAAGAGGCGCTGGTGCGTATATCTGTGGAGAAGAGACTGCATTGATTGAATCTTTGGAAGGTAAGAGAGGTAATCCAAGAATTAAACCTCCTTTTCCTGCGATCCAAGGTTTATGGATGCGCCCAACAGTGGTGAACAATGTAGAAACCTTAGCTGCGGTAGTTCCAATTATTAATATGGGTGGTGATGAGTATGCTAAAATTGGTGTGGGAAGATCTACAGGTACTAAATTAATTTCTGCATGTGGTAATATTAATAAACCAGGTGTGTATGAAATTGATATGACTATTTCAGTAGAAGAATTTATTTATAGTGATGAATATTGTGGAGGTATAAAAGGGGGCAAGCAATTAAAAGCTTGTATTCCTGGTGGATCATCTGTACCTATTTTACCTGCTAACTTATTATTAAAAACTGCAAAAGGAGAAACTAGGTACATGAACTATGAAAGTTTAAGTGATGGTGGATTTGCAACAGGATCTATGTTAGGTTCTGGCGGTTTTATTGTATTAGATGAAGATCAGTGTATTGTTAAAAACACTTTGACATTAGCAAGATTCTATAGACACGAAAGCTGTGGTCAATGTTCTCCTTGTAGAGAGGGCACTGGTTGGATGGAAAAAATATTATACAAGATTGAACATGGTAAAGGATCTATGAGTGATATTGATTTACTATGGGATATTCAAAGAAAGATTGAAGGAAATACTATTTGTCCATTAGGTGATGCTGCTGCATGGCCAGTAGCTGCTGCAATTCGTCATTTCCGTGACGAATTCGAATGGCATATTAATAACCCTGAACTTTCACAAACAAGCAATTTTGGTTTACAACACTATGCAGATCCAATTCATGTACCTGCATAACATAGAAAGATAAACTATGAGCGAACAAACATTATTTAAAGTAACCATTGACAACATTACCGTTGAAGTACCAGCGGGTACTACTATTTTACAAGCTGCTAGAAAAATTGGCGGTGAAGTAGCGCCTCCTGCAATGTGCTTTTACAGCAAATTAAAAGGTAGTGGTGGTAAATGTAGAACCTGTTTAGTGGAAGTAGCTAAAGGTTCTGAAAAAGATCCGCGCCCAATGCCAAAACTTGTTGCTTCTTGTAGAACAACAGTGATGGATGGAATGGAAGTAAAAAACATTACCAGCGAAAAAGTGGTAGAGGCAAGAGCCGGTGTGGTGGAATTCTTATTGTTAAATCATCCATTAGATTGCCCTATTTGTGATCAAGCAGGTGAATGTCATTTGCAAGATTTAAGTTTTGAGCACGGCAAGTCGGGTACTAGATATGAGTTCCAAAGAAGAACATTTAAAAAACATGATTTAGGTAAAAACATACAATTGCATATGACGCGTTGTATTTTATGTTACCGTTGTGTGTTTACTGCAGATCAATTAACCAATAAACGTGAACATGGTATTTTAGATAGAGGTGATCATGCTGAAATTGCCACACATATCGAAAAGAGTTTAGAAAATGAATTTATAGGAAACGTAATTGATGTTTGTCCTGTAGGCGCATTGACTGATAAGACATTTAGATTCAAGAATAGAGTATGGTTTTTGAAACCAATGGATGCGCACAGAGATTGTCCAACTTGTTCTGGAAGAGTGACTCTATGGAATAGAGGAGATGAAGTATTTAGAGTAACTGCAAGAAAAGACGAGTGGGGTGAAATTGAAGATACGCCAGATGGTCAACCAGGTTGGATTTGTAACACTTGCAGATTTGATAAGAAAGAAACTTCTGACTGGGTGATTGAAGGTCCAAGAGAAATTAATAGACATTCTGTGATTGCGCAAGGACATTATTCAGGTAAAATTGGTACAACTAAACCAAATGAAACTTTCACTGCAGTGAATGATGGAAGAACGCCACAATTGTTAATGGATATTCACGATGAAAGTGAAGTGAATCAACCATCCATTCATTTAAGTCAAACCAAAGGACCTTCACACGGTGAAACATTTAACAACAACAAAGCTTAATTGATTATAGCATGACATTACTTTCATTTGATTGGGCATTTATCATAGAAAAATTAATAATGATTGCCATTATTGTTTTTGCAAGTTTGGGTATTGCCTTATATACCACATTTGGTGAGCGTAAAGTAGCAGCCATTTTACAAGATCGTCCAGGTCCAAGCCGTGCTGGCCCATTTGGTTTATTACAACCTTTGGCGGATGGTCTTAAATTAATTTCCAAAGAAGAGATTATTCCTTCTCATGCCAATAAATGGTTGTTTATTTTAGGCCCAGGTTTGGCAATGACAGCAAGTTTAATGACTTGTGCAGTGATTCCTTGGAGTACTGCAGTAGATGTGTTTGGTCGTCACGTTGAATTACAAGTTGCTGATGTGAATATTGGTCTTTTGTATGTTTTTGCTGTAGTGAGTATGGGTGTATATGGTATTATGATTGGAGGTTGGGCCTCTAACAATAAGTTCTCTTTAATGTCTGCGTTAAGAGCAGCATCACAAGCTATTAGTTATGAATTGGCAATGGGCTTAGCGTTGATTGCTTTATTGATGACAACAGGGTCTTTAAGTTTAAAAACCATCGTTGAACAACAAGTGTCTGGTAATTGGTGGAATATTGTATATCAGCCATTAGGTTTTCTTTTATTTTTTGTTGCAGCATTAGCAGAGTGTAATAGAACACCATTTGATTTACCTGAAGCTGAAAATGAATTGAATTTTGGTTATCACCAAGAGTACTCTTCTATGAAATTGGGTTTCTATTTATTTGCTGAGTATATCAACATGATCATGAGTAGTGCGATTATGGCTTCCATGTATTTTGGTGGATATGATTTACCATTCTTTAATGAAGCTAGCGTAGCGCCTAATATTGCTGCTTTAATTGGCGTTGGAACCTTGTTAATCAAGATTGTATTATTCATCTTTTTATTTATGTGGATTCGTTGGACAATCCCAAGATTTAGATATGATCAATTAATGAATCTTGGTTGGAAGACAATGATACCATTGGCATTATTCAACTTATTATTAACGGGCGCAGTGATCTTAGCTAAATTATAATTTACAAAAACGATTTATAAATAATATGCAACCACTTACCAATAAAGCACAAGCAGTTAATAGAGCTCCAATGAGTTTCTGGGAGCGCTTGTATTTAATCAATATCATCAAGGGTATGTTTATTACGTTTAGTCATATGTTTAAAAAACAACCCACTATTCGATATCCAGAGCAGAAGCGTGAATTCAGTCATGTTTTTAGAGGACTTCATGTGTTAAACAGAGATGAAGCTGGTAGAGAGCGTTGCACTGCTTGTGGTTTATGTGCAGTTGCCTGTCCAGCTGAAGCCATTACCATGGAAGCAGCAGAGCGTCAAGATGGTGAAGAAAATTTATACAGAGAAGAAAAATATGCTGCTAAATACGAGATCAATATGTTACGTTGTATTTTCTGCGGCCTATGTGAAGAAGCTTGTCCAAAAGATGCTATCTATTTAAGTGAAACTTTTGCACCTGCAAATTACACTCGTAAAGGTTTTATTTACGGAAAAGAAGATTTATTAATTCCTAATCCAACTACAGAAGCAGCAGCTTTTGCAGCAGCTAAAGGAGTAGAAGCTTAATTATATGAATACATTAGAGATTTTATTTTACGCATTATCTGCATTTGCAATTGTAAGTGCTGTAATGGTTTTGATAAGTAAGAACCCCATACATAGTGTACTTTGGTTAATCTTGGTGTTCTTTGCTATTTCTGGCCATTATATTTTATTAAATGCTCAGTTCTTAGCGATTGTAAACATCATCGTTTATGCCGGCGCCATTATGGTTTTGTTCTTATTTGTAATCATGTTAATGAATGTAAAGAAAGATCAAGAACCAAAAAAGCAACATCTGGTTAAGTTCATTGGTGTGATTGCAGGGGGCAGTTTCTTGACTTTATTAATTGCATTGGTAAAACAAACAAGTCAATTACAAGGAAAAACAGTTTTATTAAAAGAAGGAACCATTGGTTTAATTCATCCTTTAGGTAAGGCTTTGTTTAGTGATTATGTGGTTCCGTTTGAAATTAGTAGTGTGTTGTTTTTAAGTGCTATGGTGGGTGCGGTAATTATTGGTAAAAAATAAAAATTATTAGGATATGCCTATATTAAATTATATCTATTTGTGTTTAACATTGTTCAGTATTGGCGTTATTGGCGTATTGGTGCGTCGTAATGCGATTATTGTATTTATGTGTATTGAATTGATGTTAAATGCAGTGAATTTGCTTTTGGTTGCATTTTCAAAAATGTATAATGGAGCAACTTTTGCCAATGCCCCAACTTCTACAATAGGTATTGATGCACAAATATTTGTATTCTTTATTATGGTAGTGGCAGCAGCAGAAGTAAGTGTTGGACTGGCTATCATTGTTATGATGTACAGAAATACGCACTCAGTAGATATTAATTTCTTAAATAGATTAAAGAACTAATTCGTTTCGCATGAAAGTAATTATAGCGTTTATTATACTTTGGCCTTTTGTTGGATTTTTATTCAATGGATTAGGTCGTAATGTCTGGAGCAAAAAGACAGTGGCATTTAAAGCTACTGGGTATATTCTAGCTTCCTTTATTTGTAGCATCTTGGCATTTATCCAAGTGCAAGAACAAGGAGCGATCAGCGTACATTATTTTGATTTTATCAATACCAGTAGTTTAACTATTCCTTTTGATTTTAAAGTGGACGCTCTTTCAAGCTTATTCTTATTGGTCATTACTGGCGTGGGTACATTAATACATTTGTATTCTACCGCATACATGCATGAAGAGGAAGCACCTCATTATGCCCGCTACTTTGCCTATTTGAATTTATTTATCTTCTCCATGTTGTTATTGGTATTAGGTGACAACTTTGTAATTATGTTCATTGGATGGGAAGGAGTTGGATTATGTTCTTATTTATTGATTGGATATTGGTTTTCTAACGCTTCATTCAACTATGCAGCAAAGAAAGCCTTCATTATGAATAGAATTGGTGACCTAGGATTTTTATTAGCTATTTTTTGGTTAATTGTTAAATTAGGCACAGTGAGTTATGGCGAAGTTTTTACTGCGGAGAGTTTAGCTAAATTGTCTTCAACAGATATTACTGCAATCACTTTATTATTGTTTGTGGGTGCGATGGGTAAGAGTGCACAGATTCCTTTGTTTACTTGGTTACCAGATGCGATGGCAGGTCCAACACCTGTATCTGCATTGATCCACGCTGCAACCATGGTTACTGCAGGTATCTATATGATTACCAGAGCAAATATGTTATTTAGTGCAAGCGAATTAACACAGCATGTGATTGCGATTGTAGGTATTAGTACCGCTTTATTATCTGCAACCATTGCATTAAAACAAAACGATATCAAAAAAGTATTGGCTTATTCTACAGTGAGTCAATTGGGTTATATGTTTTTAGGATTGGGTGTTGGTGCTTATTCTGGCGCAGTATTTCATGTAATCACGCATGCTTTCTTTAAAGCATTATTGTTCTTGGGTGCGGGTTCGGTGATTCATGCAATGCATCATGAACAAGATATTCGCAAGATGGGTG
This sequence comes from Chitinophagaceae bacterium, assembly GCA_017856545.1. Taxonomy (GTDB): domain Bacteria; phylum Bacteroidota; class Bacteroidia; order Chitinophagales; family Chitinophagaceae; genus Sediminibacterium. Next base: position 5,865 of record JAFMEV010000007.1, on the reverse strand, counting down.
GATTAAAATCAAAATTACCTATCACGCATATTACTTTCTTGATTGCTTGTATCGCCATTGCAGGAGTTCCACCATTTAGTGGGTTCTTCTCTAAAGATGAAATTTTAGCAGCTGCTTTTGCAAAAAGTCCCATTTATTGGGCATTAGGTGTAATAGGTGCAGCGATGACTGCTTTTTATATGTTCCGTTTGTATGCAACTACTTTTCTAGGTCAGTTTAGAGGAACGCATGAGCAAGAACATCATTTACATGAAAGTCCATTTGCGATGACATTGCCTTTGATTTTATTGGCTGTGGCAAGTGCTATTGCTGGCGCATTGGGTATCCCTGCTTTAATGGGTGGCAATCACTGGTTATCGCATCAATTAATCCCCATTATTGGAGAGGCGCATGAAGCACATTTATCTCATGAGACAGAGTGGATCTTAATGGGCGTTTCTGTAACCATTGCTGTGATCGCATTGTTGATTGCTGTAAGCAGGTATAAAAAACAAGCAGATGAAGAGCCAACATCTACACTAGGAAAATTCTTATACAATAAATGGCATATCGATGAATTGTATAACAATGCCATTGTAGAACCATTGAATAAAATGTCTGGATTCTTAAAAGAAACCATTGAAAGAAAAGTGATTGATGGTGCGGTGAACGGAACGGGTAAATTGGTTCAGTATGGTGCAAGACAAATTAGATTAATTCAAAGTGGTCAGGTAGGTTATTATATTTTATTCATGGTATTATCATTAGTGTTAATGATTGTATTGTGGTTTAATGATATCGCTATACTTAGATTCCTTTATAAATTGACTCAAAAATAATAAGCAATTATGTTCTTACTTTCTTTTTTATTAATACCTATTGTTGCTGCTATTTTACTGCTTTTTATTCAACACGAAAAAAGAGCACAAGATATAGCCATTGTGGCAAGTGTTGTAAGTTTAGCTGCTGCAGTGAATATGCTTTTTATAAATGTGTCAACTGTTGATCTGACTTGGCTGCAAGTGTTGAATAGTCGATTTGTTTTGCAAGCAGATGGATTGGCAAAGATTTTAATTTTATTGACAGCCATCAGTTTTCCTGCAATATTTATTGCTACTAGCAAAAATCATGTAGCTCAAAAAAATATATTTTTATCGCTCATGTTATTTACACAAGCCGGTTTAATGGGTGTGTTTTTAGCTGGAGATGCATTATTGTTTTATTTCTTCTGGGAATTGGCTTTAATCCCTGTTTACTTTTTATGTTCAATTTGGGGTGGTGAAAAAAGAATTGCGGTTACATTTAAATTTTTCATATACACTTTCTTGGGTTCATTGATCATGCTCATTGGTATCATTTATATGTACATGCATACCAAAGATCATAGTTTTGCATTTGCTTCTTTTATGGAAGCTGGGTTAACCAATACGCAACAAGTAACAGCTTTCGCTTTATTTTTTATTGCCTTTGCTATTAAGATGCCAATTTTCCCTTTACATACTTGGCAACCTGATGCGTATGATCAATCACCTACTGCAGTGACTATGGTGCTAAGCGCTGTGATGGTTAAAATGGGTTTATATGGTGTATTAAGATGGTTGATGCCTTTATTTCCAAGTGCATTTAGTGCGCATACCAATATTGTCATGATCCTTTCTATCATTGGAATCTTATATGCATCATTTATTGCCATCAAGCAAGACAATATCAAAAAATTAATCGCTTATTCTTCTATAGCGCATATTGGTTTAATGAGTGCAGCATTATTTGCTAATAAAGAAGTGGGTACTCAAGGTGTTTTAATTCAATTATTTTCACATGGTATCAATGTGTTAGGACTATGGATTATCGCAGATTTGATTGAACAACAAACAGGTACAAAATCATTATCTGAAATGGGAGGCCTTGCTAAAAAGCAACCTACACTAGCTATATTATTAGTGGCATTCTCTTTTGCCAATGTTGCATTGCCATTAACCAATGCATTTGTGGGTGAATTTTTAATGTTCAATAGTTTATTCCAAGTGAATCCATGGATGGCTGCAGCAGCAGGAGTGAGTGTGGTATTGGCAGCTATTTATACTTTAAATATGGTGCAAAAATGCGCCTATGGTGATGTGAGTGTTGCAATACAGAAAATGACGACTAATAAACCTGCACAGGCAGTATTGATTGTGTTAATCATTATTGTTTTTGTAACAGGTGTATATCCTCAACCATTATTTGATTTAACAAAAGATACTTTATTAGAATTGTTTGTAAAATAAATTAAAAGAATTAGCAATGAATGCAATTATAGTTTCTGCTTTATTAGGGGTGATATTAATGTTTTGTTCTTGGGGTTTAAAAAGTGAAAGCTTACAAAAGAATATTGCATTGATAGGTTTGTTAGTTTTAATTGTAGCTAATCTTGCACAATTGAATGGATGGTATGTTATTGATATTGATACTAAAGGCATGTTATCTTTTAGTAGTTTCGGTTTATATGCTAATACCATTTTATTTATACTCACCTTCTTGTATTTATGGATCAATGCAGAAGAGATAGAAGCTATCGGACACCAATCAGCTGATTTTTATGCACTATTTTTCTTTATTTTATGTGGTGCAAGTATTTTGACCTCTTTTGATAATTTATTGATGTTGTTTATTGGTATTGAAATTCTTTCTATTCCATTATATATATTAACTGGTTCTGATAAAAAGAATTTATTGAGTAATGAAGCTGCATTGAAATATTTTTTGATGGGTGCTTTCTCTACTGGAATTCTTTTATTAGGTATCACTTTATGTTATGGAGCAATTGGCAGCTTTAGATTAGAAGCTCCGGTAATTATTCCATCAAAGGGAATGGCGTTGGAACAATATTTATTGTCTGCAGGTTTGATCTTGATTTTTGCTTCCATGAATTTTAAAGTTTCTGCTGCACCATTCCATTTTTGGACACCAGATGTGTATGATGGGGCACCCACCGTATTTACAAGCTTTATGGCTACGATTGTTAAAGCTGCCGGCTTTATCGCATTTGTATCCATCTTTCATGCACAATCTAAGGCATTAGGCTACTCTTGGGAGCTTTTATTGACTTTTGTCATTCTTGCTACATTATTAGTAGGTAATATCTCTGCAGTGTTTCAGAGAAGTGTAAAAAGAATGTTGGCATACTCAAGTATTGCACAAGCAGGTTTTATGTTATTTGCTTTGTATGGCGTTTCTGATTTTGCGAATGAAGGGATCTTATTGTATGCTGTAGTTTATTCAGTGGCATCTATTGGTATTTTCGCTGTTTTAGTTAAAATGAAGGATTACGGATTTGAAGCATTCAATGGCCTATCAAAGACACATCCTTTATTAGCTTTTGTAACAACCATCTTTTTATTATCCTTGGCGGGAATTCCTTTAACTGGCGGTTTCTTTGCAAAATATTATATGTTAAATGCCATCTTATCAGCTGGAGCAGGTTTATGGGTAGTGATTATTGCAGTTATTTTTGCAGCCATCAGTGTATACTATTATTTTAAAGTTATACAAGCCATGTATTTTATACAAGGTACCCCAGCGATCAAGGAATTGCCTACTACATACACCTATAAGTTATTGGTTTTGGCCATAATATTGTTGGTTTTAGGCGTTTTCCCTAATCTATTGTTCAATTATCTATACTTTTAGCCGTTCCTCAAATAAACGGCCCTCGGATCCCTGCATTGTTCAATCTGTAGTACCTTTAGGTTTCAGGAAAACTTTGCATTATGACCCTTCAAGATTCTTTTGTGTTGGCTTGGCGTACCGTTAAAAGCAACAAATTAAGAACTGGTATTACTGTGGCTATTATCGCCTTTGGAATTATGGCTTTAATAGGTATTATCACTGCTATTTCTGCAATGAATCAAAGTTTAAAAGAAAACTTTTCTTTTATGGGTGCCAATGCATTTAGTATTCGTTACAAAGAAATGAATGCAAGAATGGGAGGTCCACCGCAAGGAGAAGAGTTTTCTAAATCTAAAAAAAGTAAAAAAGAAAAGAAATCCAATTTAGACAAAGTAATTAGACTAGAAGAGTCTACTTATTTTAAAGAACATTATGGTTTTAATAGGGCACAAGTATCTGTGTATAGAAGAGGTAATGGGAATAATGAAATTCATTACAAGAATAAAAAAACCAATCCTCAGATAGCCATGTTTGGAGCCGATGAAAATTATTTAGCAGTGAGCGGATACACTTTAGCATCTGGAAGAAACTTGAATCCGGTGGATATGCAAAGTGGCAGAAATGTTGCAGTAATTGGAAGTAATGTGGCGGCAAAATTAAATCCTGCTAGACCAGAAAAAATGCTAGATAAAATTATTTTGGTTTCGGGTAAACCTTATAGAGTGATAGGATTATTGAAATCAAAGGGTTCAAGTGCCATGATGCGACAAGATGATGTGGTGATTACCTCAGTAGAGAACTTAAGACAATATCAAATTAACAATTCCTATCAGATAGGTGTGATGGTGAATAATGTGGCAGAATTGGAACCTGCTATTGGAGAAGCAACAGATCAAATGCGTAAAGCAAGAAGACTTATTCCAACAGAAGCAGAAAATTTTGTGATTGATAAGAGTGATAAATTCGCTGAAATGTTTATTGGCTTTTTAGCAGGCATTAGTGGTGCTGCTGGTGCTATTGGAATGATCACATTGATAGGTGCCGCTATTGGATTAATGAATATTATGTTGGTTGCTGTGAACGAAAGAACTAGAGAAGTTGGTTTAATCAAAGCACTTGGTGGCAAGAAAAAAGATGTGCGTCGTCAATTTTTATTTGAAAGTATTTTGATCAGTATTTTAGGTGCCGTATTCGGAATTATTTTAGGGGTATTGGTCGGAAATATATTCAGTATTGTATTAGGCACTGGATTTGTGATTCCTTGGATGTGGGTGGCTATAGGTATCATTATTTGTACCGTTGTGGGCTTAGTAGCAGGCATTTATCCAGCTATGAAAGCAGCTTCTTTAAACCCCATCAACGCATTGCGCTACGAATAAGTTTTTGTTCATTGCCCTTTAGATACAAATACAAGTAAATACTTTAATTTTTTCGAAAAGCGGATATTCCATTTAAGTTTAATATATAAAAAATTAAACAATCTACCAACGGCAGTTAGTTTAGGGTAAATTTTATTTAAAAATAAACCCCTAAAATTTGGTTCATTCAATAAATTACTTATTTTGTAACCCCTTAGAAACTAGTGCGGAGGATTTGAGTGAAATCTAAAACAATAGTCAAAAGGATATCATCTTATTATAATTTTTTATTTAAAACCAAAAATCAATTGAATCATGGCTGATTTAACTAAACCAACTGCGACTGCTGCTACAAAGACTGCGGCTCAGCCTCAAAAAGGCGGTAACTTAGTTGCAACTTTAGCACCGATTGTGTGTATTGTATTAGGATACGTAATCTGGCGTTTTGTGCTAGGTAATGCATCTAATTTCACAACTCCTGATCCTGCTGGCGGATTCTGGCCTGCGCACAAAGGACCAAAAGGTAACTTGACAAAAATGTATGAAGGTGGTATCGTTGTACCTATCTTGATTGGTAACTTATTGATCGTGTTAACTTTCGTAATCGAGCGTTTAATGACTATCAAAAAAGCTGCTGGTTCTGGAAACATTACTGAATTTATCCGTAAGGTTCAATTCCACTTAGCTAACAAAGAAGTTGATAAAGCTATCGCTGAATGTGATAAGCAAAAAGGTTCTGTAGGAAACGTAATGAAGTCTGGCTTGAAAAAGTACAAAGAAATGATTACGAATACAGAATTAGATACAGAACAAAAAGTATTGAGTATTCAAAAAGAAATCGAAGAAGCAACTGCATTGGAATTACCAATGTTAGAAAAGA
>JAFMEV010000065.1 GCA_017856545.1 Chitinophagaceae bacterium | reverse complement strand
TAGAATAATTGTTGAATTATTCTTTCTCTGCCATCTCTATTGATTTTTTTACGCTTCCGTATTTGGTCAATAAATTTGCAGCTTTTTGTTCATCATTGGTGTGAAGTTCATCCATAATCATTTTAACACCTCTATCGAAGAGTTTTTGATTAGTGAGTTGCATGTTCACCATTTTATTACCCTTGATTCTTCCTAGCTTGATCATTACGGAAGTAGATAGCATATTCAAAACCATTTTTTGAGCAGTACCACTTTTCATTCGCGTACTACCTGTAATGAATTCTGGACCTACCACCACTTCTATTGGAAAGTCAGCTTCTTCAGAAACAGGGCTATTCTTATTGCAGCTTATACTACCTGTTGCAATACCGGCAGCTCTACATTTTCTTAATCCTCCAATCACGTAGGGAGTGGTACCGCTTGCTGCGATACCCACCACTACGTCTTGATTAGAAATTTTGTAAACTTGTAAATCCAGCCAAGCTTGCTCCAAATCGTCTTCGGCATTTTCTACTGCTTGAAACATGGCTTGATGACCACCTGCAATAATACCAATCACTAAATCATTCGGTACGCCAAAAGTAGGAGGGCATTCACTTGCATCTACTAAACCTAGTCTTCCGCTAGTACCTGCGCCAATATAAAATAAGCGTCCACCATTTTTTAGTTTCTCAGTAACTGCGTCTACTAATAAATGAATATTGGGAATCACTTTCTCCACCTCGTAAGCAACTTTTTGATCTTCTTTATTAATATTGCTCAAGATCTCTTCAGTAGAGAACTGCTCAATATTATTATATAAAGAGGCTTCTTCAGTTGTTCTTTTAAAAGTGTTACTCATAATACTCAATCTTTAATTTAATTAGAAGCTTGGGTCTGCTGGTGTATTGATATTACCATCTCTTTCTCTAAATGGATAAGGGAAGAAATTACGCTTTCTCTCTGCATTAGCTCTTCCGAATCTACGCATGTCTTCTAATTTTAATCCAGACATAAATAGTTCAATACATCTATTTTTATAGATCTCTGTTAAGATAGCATCTGCAGTAGAAGCAGTTGAAGCTGGTAAGTTTGCACCAATTCTAAATGGATCTGCAGCAGTAGTTTTAGTAATTACTTTGTTCAATTCAGTTAAAGCAGCACTTAAATTTCCTGTTCTTGCACTTGCTTCCGCTTTGATTAAAGTAATCTCACTTGGTAAATACAATGGAATACCTGTAGTAGTTGTATTATAAAAACCATTGATTCTAAATCTTGGTAAAACCGTTGTATTGATAGAAGTATAAAATGCTATACGACCATCTCCAGCTGTTGGAGCTAATGCAGCAGGTAACCCTAAAGTTGAGTCAACAGGTTGATAAACGTTGTTGGTCGCTGTTGCAACTGTAAAAATAGGATTGGTGCTTACTGCATCATAGTTGAATGTAGATCTTTTAGTTAAATCAACTAAGTTAGCAGCAGTTAATGCATCTGCATATTTGCCAGAGAATAATAAATATCTAGCTTTTAATGCATGCAAAGTATTTACATAATCAATACCAGCAACTGCATCTGACACATAACTTGCACTAATTGGATTAGCACTAATTTTACTTAATGCATTATCAATTGTTGCAATTGCATTTGCAAATCCATTGGATCTATCAAGGAAAGTAACATTAGTACCAGTCGTACTAGGTACTTTCTCCCAAAACATACTCATACTTCCAATAGCCATTGCTTTCAGAATAGAAGCATGTGCAATTAAACCGCTTGCATAACCTTTATCATTTAATGATTCAGCAGCTTTAATTACAGTATTGGCATCATAAATCACTTTATTAGAATTTGTCCAAATGTTTCCTAAGATCGCATTAGTAGGATCAACATTGGCGCCGCCTCTACTTAATTGAAACTCTGCAATATTACCTGAGTTCATTAATATTACTTCATTGGTAGTAAATGCATTGGCAGTTACTACTCCGTATAAAACACTAGCACCACCAAAAGAGAATGTTCTTTGGATGCCAATGTTTGCGCCTACCAAACCTCTTGAAGAACTGAATACTTGATCTGTCGTGGGAGCATTTGGATTGACGAATTCTTTCTTACAACTGGTTAAGGATACAATCCCCAGCAAGAAAGCACTTTGTATGATATATTGAATCTTTTTCATAATCAATTAATTTTTGAATGTTGGGTTAAAAATCAGCTTTGATACCAAAACTGAATGTACGAGGGATAGGAGTTGCACCAAAGTCAATACCTCTTAAGATGGTGCTTTGTCCACCAGAGTTAACTTCTGGATCGTATCCATTGTAAGAATCCCATGAAATAAGATTTCTTCCACTAAAGTTGATGCTTAGGTTATTTGCAAAAGCCACTTTACCAACATTATAGCTAAGTGATAATTCACGTAATTTAACGTAGTCGCCTTTGTCAATTCTCCATTCTTCAATAGCATAAATACCACTGATATAACCTCTAGGAAGTGAACCTTCGATTTCTTTTTGAGCAACCTTACCATTACCTACACCTTGACGTGTTCTAAAGTCAGCATTGAATACATCCACACCGCTTACCATATCAATCTGTGCTCTGAAAGACCATTTTTTATAAGACACTTCATTTACCCAGCTTCCTGTGAATTTTGGATTAGGATTACCAATTACTTTTCTTAATACAGCGCCAGTTGGTAAACCACTTCCATCAAGTGTTTCTGTTGGAGCTGTTACTGAACTTTGTGTACCTCTTGCAGTTTGAGGAATTCCAGCTGTATTGGTTATAAAGCTTCCATCTGCCTTTCTTGCAAAATAGGTACCATAGAATACGCCAATCGGTTGACCTTCAATAATCGCTACTGGAGCACCAGCATTGGTACTTAATAAAGTTAATGCTTGACCAATTTTTAAAGCTTTGTTTTCATTTTGGTTGTAAATGGTTGTCATTTCCCATTTCAAATCTTTTGTTTGAACTGGAACTAAACTTAACATTACTTCAAAACCTCTGTTTTCTAAAGAACCAAAATTGTCTAACAAGCTACTAAATCCATTTGTTGGAGCTAATTGTCTGTTAATTAAAAGATCAGTTACTTTTTTATTGTAAACGTTTAAAGTAACATTCACTCTATTATTAAGCATGCCTAAATCTAAACCATATTCAATTTCAGATTGTCTCTCTGGTTTCACATTTTCGTTTGCTAAAATAGAACTTGAGTTTAATGCACTTCTACTTAAGAATGAGTTTGAAGAATAAGTGTTAAATCTTGAATAAGCGCCAATACCTGTAAGGTTTCCGCTTTCACCATAAGCAACACGTACTTTTAATAAATCAACAACATTCTTAATTTTTAAACTATTAAAGAATTCAGTACTAGAAATTACATAGCTGGCACTTGCTTTAGAGTATGTTTGATTACGTTGAGTTCTACCAAATACACTTGAGCCATCTCTTCTAACTGCACCTGTTACAAAGAAGTTATTTCTAAACTTAAAGTTTTGTTGCACATATGTACCTGTTACAGAAATTTCACTTCTGTCATCAATACCAGGTAATACAGTACTACCACCATTCACTGTTTGAATAAATGGAGCGAAGCCTCTACTTTGTAATAAAACATAATTGTTTTTCTCATATTGTTGAGAATATCCAACTTGTGTAGTTGATACTATATTGTTGGTAATATTCCAATTGTAGTTCGCATTAACATCATGGTTAATTTGGAAGAAGCTATTTGTTGAAGCACTCGCATAACCATTTTGTGTTGGGTCTAATGTTAATCCACCACCAAAAAATGCAGGGCTTGCATTGTATGCATATGGCGGAATATAGGTTGTACCATTTTGAGCGTAATTATCAATACCCATTACATAATCTACTGTTAGATTTTTAATAGGCTTCATTTTTACACCAAAGTTTGAAATAATACGACTTGTGGTTTGTTTTTGTTTGATATCTTCAATAACAGAAACAGGGTTAATTCTACCTCTTTCACCTACTGCTCTAATATTACCATTAGCATCTCTTGTTTGTATATCATGGAAGTTACCAATAATAGTTACAGCGTTAGTAGGAGAGAAGAAAGATTGGCCATCTGGTTTTTCATTAGCACTAGAATTAGTGTAATTTAAACCTAAGTTCATGCTCAACCATTTATTAATAGTTTGATCAATATTTGATCTAAAGCTAAATCTTTGGAAATCTGTATTCTTAATAATACCCTGATTCATAAAATAAGATCCACCAAAATAGTATTTCGTTTTGTCTGTACCACCACTTATTGAAATAGTGTTATCCGTACCAGATGCATTTCTGAAAATATAATCTTGGTAATCATATCTTTTAACAGCTGTTGTATTCGTTGCAAAAGGAGCTGTGATGATATCTTGTGTTAAAGCACCAGGACCATCTGTTGGACCACCAAATTTAACAGGAGCTTGGTTTACTTCTAATTTCTTTCTTAAAGAACTACTCATGTAAGTAGAAGAGAAAGATACTTTTGCTGCACCTGTTTTACCACGCTTCGTAAAGATTTGGATTACACCTGCATTTGCTCTACTACCATAAGTAGCAGCTGCAGCGGCACCATTCAATACCTCCACTCTTTCAATATCTGCTGGATTGATATCCACCATTCTACTTTGACCAATAGTACCAACAAAGTTTCCGCCATCATAGTTAGAAGAAGTATTGGTAACTCTATTAGTAGCGTTATTGATGATAACACCATCCACAATGTAAAGTGGCTCTGAAGAAGATAATACAGAACTAATACCTCTCAATCTTACAGAGATACCACCCGCAGGGTCACCACTGTTTTGACTAATTTGAGCACCAGCTGTTTTACCTTGTAATGCAGCTAAAATATTACCAGTTGCACCTTTGTTAAGGTCTTCTGCATTGACTGTACTTACATAGCTTCCTAATTGTCTTTTGGTAGTTCCTGCAGAGGTACCTGTAACAACTACTTCATCTAATTTAGAAAATTGCTCTGTTAATACAATAGAGATTCCTTTTGTAGTTCCTTTTGGATCTACTACAAAATCTTGACTTTTAAAGCCTACACCTGATGCAGTAATAGTGAAAGCACCACTTGCATTATGTGATAAAGAGAAATTACCATTATTATCGGTATTGGTACCTTTTTTAGTACCCTTGATAACAATAGAAATTCCTTCAATGGCACTATTGTCTTTTTGATTGGTGACTTTACCAGTAATAGCAACCTGTGCAATACTAGAAAATCCAAAAGTGGACAACAGTGTTAAAACCATCATAAGCCTTGTTAGCAAAGGCTTTTTTGTTTTTTGTAGTTTCATAACTGTGTTTTAATTATTAATAGATGATAATTCCGTGTTGTTTATATGGAGCCAAAAGAGGATCATTTGGATCTAATTCTGTGATAAGAATATCGATCTCATCCAAATTGGCTACTTTAATTTTTTGTTGAGAATTTAATTTCTCAGAAATACCAATGCAAACCGTTTTCTTCGAAGCTTTAATCATTGCTTTTTTTATTTGTACTACTTCCCAGTCGTTTTCACTTAAACCAAATTGTGTATCCATTGAGTTGATACCCATGATACATAAATCTGCTTGTATAGATTCAATGGCTTGCACTGCACTTGCCCCTGTAGCCAACATGGATTCTTTAGCAATTTTATCACCAATCATGACTACTTCAATACTAGGGTGGTGTGCAAATTCAATGGCTGCATTTAAACTACAAGTAAAAAAGGTTGCGTTTAATTGTTGATCCAATGATTTTGCAAATTCTAAAATAGAAGTACCGCCTGATGTTAAAATGTACATTCCGTTTTGCACCAATGCCGCAGCTTTTTTAGCAATAATATTTTTGTTCTCAATATTATATACCATCTCTCTATCAAAAGCTGTGTGAAAGGATTTACTCAATGCACCACCATGTACTTTAATTAATTTATCTTCTTGGGATAGTTCTTGTAAATCTCTTCTAACCGTATCATCAGACACGCCCATCTTGCTGCTTAAATCCGCACACAATACTTTATTATGCAGGTTTAATTGATGCAATATATATTCTTGACGCTCTTGTTTAAGCATTTTGCGGTTTTAACATTACAAATTATGCAAAAAACCGCAAATGCGAACGTCTGTTAATAACTAAGGCTAAAATGTGCAATTTGCCCTTATTTTCCCTTTTTTAAGCGCCTGCTAAGGTCTTTAAAGCTTTAACAAACTGATCTAATTCTTGGGTAGTGGTATACAGATTTGGGGTGATTCTACATCCACGAATATTGGCATAGTCAATGGCCACTGTATAAATCTTATGCTCTTTCAATAATCTTTGTGCTAAATCAGCTGGGGTGATACCTTCAATTCCTACATTGGCGATACCGCAACTTCTAGATACATCTGCTGGAGTATTTACAATAATCTTTGGAATATTGCGCACTTTATCTGACCAATATAATTGTAAATAACGAAGTCTTGCTTCTTTGCGTTCATGACCTACCATTTCATAATAATCTATAGAGTCATTGATGGTTAAATCTGTATGAACAGGGTGGGTGCCCACATGGTTTAATCTTCTAATTTTATTTTTTTGTTTTTCGCCATCTCCCATAAGTGGCCAAACATTTTCTATACGCGTTTTATTGACATATAAAATTCCAGCACCTAATGGAACGCTCAACCATTTATGTAAGGATGCTGCATAATAATCACAATGTAAATCATCAATACGATATTGAATATGTGCAAATGCATGAGCTCCATCTACCATCACTTGAACACCATGTTCATGTGCCATGTCACAGATTTTTCTGATAGGTAAAATTTGACCAGAAATATTAATCATATGACTTACTAAAATCACTTTAGTTTTTGGAGTGATCGCTTTTCTATATATGTCTACAATTTCTTCATCATCTTTTGGATGATTAGGTACAGAAATGATTTTATTTACTACTCCGTATCTGTCTTTTACTTGTACAAACATATCGAGCATGGCACCATAGTCTTGTTCTGCCATAATCGCTTCGTCTCCTGCATTCCAATTTTGTCCACCAATGGCTAGGTCTAAAGATTCTGTAGTATTTCTTGTAATGATTAATTCTTCTGCACTACATCCAGCCAATGCTGCTAATCTAGCAGCTGCTTTATTTTTATTATCCCATTGCACTGTTCTCATATAATAAGAACCTTGATAATTGACTTCTTTAATATGTTCGATATATTTTTCTAAGATGGGTTGAGGTAAGAAATTATAATAGCCATTTTCTAAGTTAATATAATCTGGCTTCAATAAATATTGATTCCTTATGCCTTCCCAAAAGGCATCGTCTTTTGCTAAAATTGTTGCAGGCACTGTTGCTTTTGCTTCAAAACTTTTTGCCAAAGCATTGAACCCCAATGGAGCACCCACGGAAGTCATCAACATATTTTTTATAAATTGTCTTTTATGCATGGTGTCATTATTTTTTATAATCAATTCTTGAAAGTCCTGCGTCATCATTTTTAGAGAACCATCCTTTACCATATTCCAATACATAGAATCTACCATCAGGTCCAAGTTCTATATCAATGGCACTATTCCATTTATGTGATCCCATAAATGGTTCCATTCTTACAAAATCGTTTTGATCATTTAAAGTAACTGCTTTGATATATCCTCTCATCCATTCGTATAAGAAAAACTTACCATTGTAATAAGCAGGGTAGCGAGTGGCTGCTGGATATAGATCACCATAGTATACTGGTCCAGCCATAGCTGTTCTAGCTCCACTGCCCATACTTGGGAAATCAGTTCCAACGCCATATGGGTAATAAATAAAGGCTGGTTGTGCTGGAGGCAATTCTTTTAAACCAGTATTGTTTCTTGAATTATTGATTGGTTTTTTTGGATCCTGTGTTGGTCCAGATTTTCCTGTAGCATAATCATACATATGATATGCATAATTGTTTCCAATAAAATATGGCCATCCAAAATTACCAGGTTTTTTTGCTTGATTCACTTCATCGTAACCTTGAGGTCCTCTTGTATCTAAACTATCCGTTGGTGCATCAGGTCCCACTTCACCCCAATACAAAATTCCATTCTTTGGATCAACTGAAATTCTATAAGGGTTGCGATGTCCCATGGTGTAAATTTCTGGTCTTGTATTAGGTGTGCCTTTTGGAAATAAATTACCTTCTGGAATTTCATAAGTACCATCTGCTTTTACTTTGATGCGTAAAATTTTACCTCTTAAATCGTTTGTATTACCTGAACCTCTTTGTTCATCATATTGTTCATGACCTGGTCTGTCATCCAATGGCGCATAACCATGGCTGGTATATTTTTGATTAGGTTCATCAAATGGGGTAGTGTTGTCTCCTGTAGAAACAAATAAAGTTTTATCTGGTCCAAACGCAATGGATCCACCCGTGTGACAACAAATATCTCTTTGTGAATAAAATTCTAAGACTACTTTTTCTGAGCTATTTAAAATAGTATCATTTTCAAAAGTAAATCTAGAAAGTCTATTCACAGATTTATCTGCAGGGCTATAAAAAATAAATACATGATGGTTTTTTTCAAAATCTGGATCTGCTTGCATGCCTAATAAACCTTCTTCTGCATTGACACCCGGTGCATTAGTTTTATGATATACATTTAAAAAACCTACTTGTTTAACTTTCTTAGATTGATTGTTGTAATAATAAATTTCTCCTCTTCTTTGAGCCACTAAAACATCTAAATCAGGAAGTACGGTTAATTCAGTAGGTTCAAAGAAAGTGCCCGTTACTAAATCTGTTTTTACAAAACCTTTTTCGTCTGGTGCATAAACACTCTTCGCTTTGCTATAGTTTGCTGTATTATCACCCATAGCGTATTGAATCCCGCCTAAGATATGTCCTAAGTATAAAGGATCCGAATAAGATTCAGCAGTATGGCCTAGTTCGGTATAAAATACTCTTCCACCATCAAATGCATGATACCATGCCATTGGATGATTTTGTCCATTCTTTCCTCCAGTATATGAGCTTTCGTCAATGCTCATTAATACCTTAATGTCTTTGCTTATATTTTTAAAGTTATACCACTCGTCTTTTCTTTTCCATTCTTTGGGCAATCCTTTGGTAGAAGGATGAGTAGCATCTGTAATAACTAATTTTGCTTCTTGTTGTTCTGGATGACTTTCAAAATAAGCACCAATTAAATTACCATACCATCTCCAATCATATTCTGTATCTGAAGCTGCATGTATGCCAACAAATCCACCACCAGATTGAATATATCTTTCTAATGCAATTTCTTCATTGCCACTTAATACATCTCCTGTTGTTTGAAAGAAAACAATCGCTGCATATTTTTTCAAACTATCTTCTTGAAAATAAGCGGCGTTGGTAGTAGTATCTACATCAAAACCATTCTTAGCACCTAAATCTTGTAATGCTTTTACCCCAGTAGGAATAACATCATGATGAAATGCAGCTGTTTTAGAAAATACTAAAATGGTTGGTTTGGAACTTCTTTTATTACTACATGCAGTGAGTAAAAGAATGGCCATGCTCAATAGGCCAATGGGTTGGAAAATTTTTTTCATATTGGAAGTTAATTTCCCACTTTTTTGGCGACTCTCAAAATAAAAAGGAATTAATTATACAGAACTGCGCCAATATTGTATAGCTAATGTGAACCTATTAAAGGTTTATTCGAATTCCAACTCGTTGATGAAGGTTTCCCAATCTTTCATTGTTTTGGCTTTAAAGAAGTGATTCAATTGTTTACCTCTAAATAACAATGAATGAGCTTATTTTGTTTAATAAATTATCAAAAAAGTTAAACAAAATAAGTATACACATTAAAAAACCCCTGTAAAATTATGATTTACAAGGGTTTAAATTTATTCTGCGGACCGGACGGGGGACTTATGATATAACAAAAAAT